>JBKJJB010000285.1:0-5575 GCA_046598235.1 Chitinophagales bacterium | reverse complement strand
TGATTGCGATGTTGTTTAAAGTTTCTGCTGCACCTTTCCACTTTTGGGCACCTGATGTTTACGAAGGTTCGCCAACACTTACCACTGCAATAATGGCAACTATAGGAAAGATTGCAGCTTTTGCAGCTTTCTATCGCTTATTCAGTTCTAGTTTTGTTTTATCGTTTCCCACTTACGCATGGGTACTAAGTGCAGTAACGGCACTTACTATTATCATCGGAAATTTTTCAGCACTCAATCAGGATTCATTTAAAAGAATGTTAGCATTCTCAGGTATTTCACATGCCGGTTATATGATGTTGGCAATCATTTCCCTATATGGCAAAACGGATAATGCCCTTTTCTACTACTCGTTTGCTTATGGAATTTCAAGCATCGCTGCTTTTGCCATTGCAATTATTGTTGCTGCTAACATAGGTTCAGAAAAATTTGAGGCTTTTAATGGCTTGGGAAAGAGAAAGCCACTGCTATCTGCTGCTCTTACTATTGCAATGTTATCAATGGCGGGTATTCCACCGTTTGCAGGATTCTTTGGCAAGTATTATGTTTTCAGCGAAGCGGTTAGAACAGGTCACTTGTGGCTGGTAGTTCTTGCTGTTATCAATTCAATAGTAGGAGTATATTATTATTTCAAAGTCATCCTTGCTATGTATACCAAAGAATCTACCGAAGTTAGCTTTGTTGTAAAACCTGCTTATGGTTTCGTAATTGTCGTTTGTATACTGCTCACTATACTTGTTGGTGTATTCCCTTCTGTACTTGCAAATTTGTTGTAGAAAATCGCTTAAGGATTCTTGATATTCAGGTTTGCCGAAGTAAGATAGGTGCCTTTGCCGCTGTATACTTTTACACGATAAACTCCGGGATTAAAAAGCACTACTTCTTTCCATACATAATTCCATCCGGGTTCTGCTTTTTGTGTCAGAGAAGTAACTTCTTCTTCGTTACCCAAAGTATTAATAAAGTAAATATTGAATTTTAGTTGATCGCTATCAAACCCTGTATCTGCTTTCATGAACAAGGTCAGCGCACTTCCTTTGCCCGTAACCATAAAAGAATTAGATAGCTTTTGCGGATTGCCGTCAGCAGTAACGCTTTCGCAGAATGTAAGAGAATATTGTGAGTGACCAACACTAAAAAGAAACGAGAGAGTAGTAAGTAGTATAATCTTTTTCATTGTATCTAATTTGTTTTCGAAAATAGATTTATCAGCAGATTTATTTTCATTTGCTCGCAAATTTAAAATCATGCTTCAAAATGCAATCTCTTTAGTATTGATGCTCAGCATCATACATAGCTGCTATGCTGCTTCCAACAACGGTGAAGCAAAGCTCGATTCATCAGCGGTTCATTTCTTACAGGAAAAACATTTAAAAAACATAAAACAACTCTCTTTCGGAGGAGAGAACGCAGAAGCATATTGGAGTTTTGATAACACTATGCTTACCTTTCAATATACCAATAAGAAAGGTGGAGTTATGTGCGACCGCATTTATACTATCAACCCATCCGATACATCCAAAAAACTTATCAGCACTGCAAAGGGAAGAACTACTTGCTCTTTCTTTATGCCCGGTGACACACAAATTATCTATGCATCTACACATTTGTATGGAGATTCCTGCCCTGCCGAGCCGCCTCATATGCATGGTAAATATCTATGGGCTATTTATCCTGAGTATGAAATTGTGGTAGCTGATTTAAACGGTAAAATTGCAAAGCAACTGACTAAAAATAATTTCTACGATGCCGAAGCAGTGGTTTCTCCTAAAGGCGATAAAATACTTTTTACATCCGATAGGAGTGGAGACCTTGAACTTTATACTATGAACTTAGACGGAAGCGATGTAAAACAAATTACCAACGAATTGGGTTATGACGGAGGCGCAAACTTCTCGCCCGATGGCTCACAGATTATCTGGCGCGCCTCTCATTTCGATACAGATTCTGAGAGAATAGAATACAAAGAGAACTTAAAGAAACATTTGGTTTCTCCCATGAAGATGGAACTATTTATTGCTAATGCCGATGGCAGTAACCGCAAACAGCTAATTAACTTAGGTGGTGCTAACTGGGCTCCCAACTTCGACCCAACAGGAAAGAAAGTGATTTTCAGCACCAACCATAAAACAAAATCTATCCCTTTTAACCTGTTTATGATTAATACAGATGGCACTAACTTACAACAGATAACTTACGACAAAGTGTTTGATGCCTTTGCTATGTTTTCGTATGATGGAAAGAAGTTAGTATGGTGCAGCAACCGCAACAATGGAGGAACACGTGACACCAATATTTTTGTGGCGGATTGGGTAGAATAACTACGTCTTTTCTGACTTTTTCAGAGAGCAAAAGGAATGCTTAAAATGTTGAAAATTTCCTATGAATATACTTTGAAAGGGGGGCTATATTCTGCTATATTCGTGCGCTCAAAAAAAGGGCAAAACTAACGACCCATGGCAGACGAAATAATTCCCCCAATAGAAACCGGTGGAGGTGGTGGTCCCAATCAAAAATCAGCCCGCATTATCCCTATCAACATAGAGGAAGAAATGAAAACCGCCTACATTGATTATTCAATGTCGGTAATTGTTTCCCGCGCTATTCCCGATGTAAGAGACGGACTAAAGCCCGTTCACCGCAGAGTTCTCTTTGCCATGAACGAACTCGGTCTTTCTCCCGGTAAACCCTATAAAAAGAGTGCCCGAATAGTAGGAGAGGTGCTTGGTAAGTATCACCCGCATGGCGATGGCTCGGTATATGATGCCATGGTGCGTATGGCACAAGAGTGGAGTTTGCGCTATCCGCTTGTGGATGGACAAGGTAACTTTGGAAGTATTGATAACGATCCTCCGGCAGCAATGCGATATACCGAAGCACGTATCCGCAGAATAACCGAAGAACTTCTTGGCGACCTCGACAAAGAAACGGTAGACATGAAGCTGAACTTCGATGATAGTCTCGAAGAGCCAAGTGTATTGCCTTCTAAAATCCCTACCTTGTTGGTAAACGGAGCATCGGGTATTGCTGTAGGAATGGCTACCAACATGCTTCCTCATAACCTTACCGAAGTTATTGACGGCATCCTTTCATACATTGATAATAAGGACATTACCATTGAGGAACTGATACAGTTTGTAAAAGCCCCTGATTTCCCTACAGGTGGTATTATCTACGGTTACGAAGGAGTGCGCCAGGCATTGCTTACCGGACGTGGAAGGGTAGTGCTTAGAGGTAAAGCAGAAATTGAACCGCTGGGTAACAACCGCGAGCAGATAATCATTACCGAAGTTCCTTACCAGGTGGTAAAGAGCGGCTTGGTAGAGAAGATTGCTATGCTGGGTGATGAAAAGAAGATTGAAGGCATTAGCGAAGTGCGCGATGAATCAGACAGAAACGGAATTCGTGTAGTTGTTGAGTTGAAGAAGGATGCGCTATCGAATGTTGTACTCAATCAACTCTTCGCCCTTACCGATTTGCAAACATCTTTCGGAGTTAATAACGTAGCCATTGTCAACGGCATACCTAAAATTCTTAACCTTAAAGACCTTATTCGTCACTTTGTTGAGTTCCGTCACGAGGTAGTTGTAAGACGAAGCCAGTATGAATTAAGAAAAGCGGAAGAGCGCGCGCACATCTTGCTCGGCTTACTCATTGCTTTGGATAACCTCGATGAAGTAATCAAACTCATTCGCGCTTCCAATGATGCAGATATAGCCAAGGCAGGTTTAATGAGCAATTTCGATTTAACCGAAATTCAGGCAAAGGCTATCCTGGAAATGCGTTTACAACGCTTAACCGGCTTAGAAAGGGATAAAATACGCGAAGAGTATAACGAATTGATGAAGACCATCGAGTGGCTAAAGAGAGTTTTGGCAGAAGAACCACTTCGTATGGAAATTATTAAAGAAGAAATGCTGGAAGTAAGAAACAAGTATGGCGATGAACGAAGAACCTCCATCGAATACGCTTCCGGTGATTTCAATATGGAAGACCTTATTGCCGATGATGAAGTAGTAGTTACCATTTCGCATCTTGGTTATATCAAACGCACTGTTTCTAACGAATATAAAACCCAAAACAGGGGAGGACGAGGTAGCAGAGGCAGCGCCACCCGCGATGAGGATTTTATGGAACACATGTTCCTTGCTACCAATCACAATTACATTCTGTTTTTTACTCAGTTAGGTAGATGTTTCTGGCTCAAGGTTTATGAAATTCCGGAAGGAGAGAAGGTGGGCAAAGGAAGAGCCATTCAAAATCTTATCAGCATACCGAAAGAGGATAAGATAATGGCGTATATCCCCGTTAAGAACCTTAAAGACGAGGAATACCTCAACAACAACTACGTTATTTTCTGCACCAAGAAAGGAACTATCAAGAAAACAGCTCTGGAAGCCTATAGTAATGTAAGACAGGGAGGCGTAAATGCTATTGACATACGCGAGGGAGATGAACTGGTTCAGGTATCACTTACTACAGGTAAAAGCGAAATGATAATGGCAACCAAAGCAGGTAAAGCCATTCGTTTTAACGAAGAAAAGGTTCGTGCTGTAGGACGAAACTCGGTAGGTGTAAGAGGTGTTACTTTGGAAGATGATAAAGATGAAATAGTGGGTATGATTACCGTGAACCCGGAAAACAAGGAAGAAACAGTAATGGTTCTTTCAGAAAAAGGTTATGGCAAACGCACCGAACTGGAAGACTATCGCATAACTAACCGAGGTGGAAAAGGTGTTAAGACGATTAGTGTAACCAATAAAACCGGACATTTAATAGCGATACTTAATGTTACTGATAATGACCATATTATGGTTATCAATAAAAGTGGTGTTGCAATACGTATTGCGGTAGATTCATTGCGGGTAATGGGACGTGCTACGCAAGGGGTTCGTATCATTAAACTGGATACAAAAGATCAAATAGCAGCAGTGGCAAAAATTGTAAATGGCAAGCTAAACTACAATCCTGAAAGTGATGGGGAATTGGAAACCCCTGACCAAGCAGAATAATAAAATTTGATAATTTGGTGATTGGATAAGTAAAGCAGGCATGGTTTTGTCTTACACATTCAACATCAAATTATCGAATTACCTAAATCAAACAAAACAAACAACATGAAGAAACTAACCCTTACTCTGGTTATAGCTGCGCTCGGCATAGCCGCTTATGCCCAGGATGGCAACAATATTTGCGTATGGAACGCCATGAGTACCTACAATGGTGGTGGCGGACCCGAAGATCTTGAGCGCGGTATTAAATGCTCCGATGAAGCAGCCGTTCATGAGGCTACTGCTCCCAAATCAAAAACATGGTTTTACAGAGGGCAGCTTTATACCCTTGCGTTTATTGATACTGTTTTAAGAAAACAATACGGCACTGCTGCTTTCGAAGCGGTTAAAGCATTCAAAAAACTACATGAAATCAACGACCCTAAGTTTAAAGACTGGGATGATGCTATGAAGTATTTGATTCCTTTGGCAACTAATACTTTTAATCAGGCAGTTGATTTGTATCAGCAGAAAAACTATGCGCAAGCGTATTTGTTTTTCTATGCTATTAAAGATATTAATGC
>JBKJJB010000088.1:0-2696 GCA_046598235.1 Chitinophagales bacterium | reverse complement strand
ATACTTACCTGTATGATTATGTTGGTCAGCCCTGGAGAACGCAAAAGCTGGTTGCGCTCAATCGTTATTTTCTATATCGCAACAATCCCGATGGTATGGATGGTGATGACGACTGCGGACAGATGAGTGCCTGGTATGTTTTCAGTGCGCTGGGATTTTATCCTGTTACTCCCGGCACCGATGTGTATGCTATTGGCACTCCGCAATTTCCGAAAGCCACTATTTATTTCGACCCGAACAATCGGGAAAGGAGGTTTGAAATAATTGCGAATAATGTATCGCCAGTAAAGCGATACATACAATCTGTGTTGCTCAATGGAAAAAAATTAGAAGAACCATTTCTGCATCATGCAGATATTGTTAATGGAGGAAAGCTGGAATTTGAAATGGGAAGTAAGCCGAAGAAGAGTTGGGGGAAATGATTTTTTGTTCTTTTATTGTTGCTGCGCATCTGAGAAAATTTTCAGTAGGTTTACATTGCCAATTTCGTTATGCCCAAAATTTACGAATACCTCGGATTCATATTTTTCTTTTACACCAACGAGCATTTGCCGGTGCATGTTCATATAAGTAAAGCCGATTGTGAATCGAAGTGTGAACTGGTTTTTAATGAAGGTAAATTAGAGTTGCAATGGAAAAAAATAAAAGGGAAGAAAGAGTTAAGTGGTAAAGAAAAATTAGAAGCAGGCGTTTTTATTGAAAAATATCATCAAGAAATTTTAGCAAAATGGCAACAAGTATTCATACTACACCAAAAAGTAACCTGCGAAAAAATAAACAGAAAAATATCCAAATAGAAGAAGCTGTTTATTTGCGTGGGTACGAAATTCTTATCCTTTTCAACAACAACCGAATGAAAGTAATTGACTTTGCTTCGGCTATTCAGAAATATGCAAAAGGCGATTATTCAATTTATTCCAACAAAAAGCAGTTTAGCAAATTCCGTATTGAAAACGGAAATATTGTTTGGGGTAAAAATTGGGATTTAATTTTCCCTGTTCAGGATGTTTTTAATGCAAAGTTTTAAGAGCCGTAGATTTACAAAATCTCCTCCGCCTTTACATCCATCGTTACCTTGTTCTTGCTTTTCAATCTCGTCAGCAAGCCCTCTGTCTTCGGAATTTCGTATTCAAAGAAATAATTCATGGTGTGCAATTTCGATTGCAAAAACTCCGGTGAATATTTTTTAGAAGAAGAAGTTTTTAATTGTTCTGCTACAATTCCCTGTTTCAACCACTGCCAACCGATAGCTATGATTCCGAATAATTCTAAATACAAAGTTGCATCCGAAAGGAATACTTCCGGTCCGTGTTTTTGTGCAACGCCCATTAAATGCATGGTCAGTTCCTGCAACTTCATCAGTTTTTGCTCCAGCGTTTCGGCATTTGCTTTTAGCGATTCAACTTTCTTTGCCGTTTCAATATCCTGAAAAACTTCCTGCATCAAAAGCATGGTTGCCTGTCCGTTTTTCATCATCACTTTTCTGCCGAGCAAATCCATTCCGTGGATAGCAGTAGTGCCTTCATGCAAAGTATGTATGCGCGTTTCGCGGAAAAATAATTCAGCCATAAATTCTTTCGTAAATCCATAGCCGCCAAAAATTTGTAGCGCAGTACTCGTAGTGAGAATGCTCATCTCAGCCGGGTACGATTTTACAATTGGGGTGAGCAATTCTAATTTCAGAAAATTATTTTCCTTCTCTTCGCCTTCCAGCGTTTTAGAATTGTCGTAGTAAACACACGCCTGTAAACACAGCGCCAGCGAACCCTCAACAACCGCTTTCTGAAACAGCAGCATCCGTTTTACATCGGCATGTTCTATGATTGGAACCTGAGGTTTCAACGGGTCTTTCTCTGTCAGTTTTCTTCCCTGCAAACGAACATTTGCATACTCCAACGAATTATAATATGCAGCGGTGGCAATGGCGGCAGCACTCATTCCTACTCCAATACGCGCTTCGTTCATCATGTGAAACATGTAGCTCAAACCTTTGTGTTCTTCGCCAACCAGAAATGCGTGACAATCATTTTTCTCTCCCATTATCAGGTGAGCAATAGGAGCACCGTGATAACCCATTTTATGAAACATGCCCGCTGTGTTCACATCATTGAAAACAAGTTTGTCGTTTTCATCGGGTCTCATTCGCGGAACTACAAATAGAGAAATACCTTTTGTCCCGGCAGGTGCGCCTTCTATCCGCGCAAGCATCAGATGTACAATATTCTCGCAGCCGTCATGGTCGCCACAACTGATAAAAATCTTTTGCCCCTTTAGTAAATAATGCCCTTCGCTGGTACGTGTTGCAGTCGCAACAATATCAGACAGAGAACTTCCTGCCTGCGGTTCGGTCATAGCCATGGTACCTTGCCATTGTCCGCTCAGCATTTTCGGAATGTAAGTTTCCTGCAATTCTTTTGTTCCGAAAACTTCAATTAGGTGAGCTGCACCGGTGGTGAGAAACGCATACGCCATCGGGGAATAATTCGCAGCAGCCATAATAAAAGCTGTCGCTTGAAGAATAGTAAACGGCACTTGTTGTCCGCCAAATTCATGCGGAGCGCTCATGCTAATCCAACCATCGTCACCAAACTTTTTCATCAGCTCACCCATTTTCGGATGCACTTTTATTCGGGCATTCTCCACATAAGGCGGATTGCGATCCATCTCTAATAATATCGGGCGAAGGTGCTTGGTCG
>JBKJJB010000100.1:0-4644 GCA_046598235.1 Chitinophagales bacterium | reverse complement strand
CAATGCCGATCAGCAAACATTTGGGAATGTTTACATGATATTTGCTGTTGCTAAATTCTGGATTGTAAGAACCAAATACGTTGATTTCTATGTTCGGGTAGGAACGGGCTTGGCTTTCGCTCCTCGCCATTTTAACCCTATTTCAAATCCTGAAAACACGGTGATAGGCTCAACAGTAAACTCTGCCGACCAGATTCGGTTGGGATTAGATTTTAAACCTTCTCCGCAAGTTCATCTTACACTTGGTTTTAATCTTACGCATTATTCCAACGCAGCTACACAACGGCCAAACTTAGGCGTAAATGCCTTAGCAGTTTCATTTGGCTTGAGATATTTTCCGAAAGTGAGTAAGGAGTTGAAGTATAACCGATCTAAAGTTCCAAAGCCGCTGAAGAAAAATGAAGTGATGATTAAATTTGGAATAGCTTACAGCGAGATGTTTGCAGCCGGAGGACCGAAATATTTCCATTACATAGGAACGGTGAATTATGCGCGCTATACAAGTATCACCAATAAAATTCTTGCGGGTTTTTGTGCAGAATTTAGTCAGGGCGAATACGACTATGCTTTGTTGATAGACAAAGACCCAAAGTATAATCCCACTAAGAGAGCATTGAAGTTTAGTTTGTTTGCAGGAGATGAAATTATACTGGGACGGGTAGGATTGTTTTTCATAGCAGGCGGATATGTTTTTAATCCGGCTAAGGGAATTCCGGTTTATGCTAAACTCGGATTGAATTATTATTTCCCTGATTTCGGGAAAAGCAAATCAACCCGATTTTTTATTGGAGCAAACTTGAAAACACATTTTTTAATCGCGCAGCATTACGAAGTAAGTACAGGCATCGCATTCTAATCAATTCCCGAATAGAAATATTTTTCCGTTATCACCTACAACAATTCCCGAAGTAGCTGTGAAGAGATGAATATCGCGCAGGTTTGCATCGGTAAATTGTTTCACCTTTTTCCAATTGTTGCCTCCGTCAGTAGTTTGATACATTAAGCCGTTAACGCCTGCAACAAATCCGTTGTTATCATCTATAAAATCAATTGCTTCAAAGTGTTCTCTATTGGCAAACGGAGTATTTTCTTTCATTACCGTATAAAAAGAATTTCCTGCATCGGTGGTTTTTAAAATCATTCCCTGAAGTCCCGCAAAGTAGCCAACGTTTGCAGAGGGGAAGTCGGTCGCAACAAAAAAATCACCGCGGATATCCAATGGAAAAAAGGTTTGCCCCGCATCGGTTGATTTATAAATAACTCCATAACCACCTGCAAAAGCCGTATTGGCATCTGAGAAAGTAACACAACGAAAACTGTTGGAAAGAAGTGCTGTTGCTGTCCAAGAATTTCCTCCGTTATTGGTGGATAGAATTTTTCCGTCTGCATAACCACTCCCATTTACGCGAACCCCATGCAAGCGGTCACCAAAAGAAATATCCTGTGTTTCTAATTCATAGCTTGGCAAAGCAGAAAATGTTTTTCCGCTATCGGTAGTATACGCCAGCCATGTATCGTAACCTCCTATAAATCCTTCATTGGCGTTAAAGAAATATTGAGCATAAGCCGCTTTTGGAATAATTGAATCTGGCAAGCTCCACGTTTTTCCTCCATCAGAAGTTTTCAGAAAAATTCCAACAGAGTACTTATCTCCTCCGCAAGCATAGCCGGTAGAGTCATTCACAAAAAAAACATCAAACAAAGGGAAAGGAGTATGCGAATCAACTTCTTGTGTAAGCAATTCAATCTGCTCTTTTTTGCAAGAAGAAATTATGAAGGAGGCAGCTAAAAGAAGTATGAAATATTTTTTCACTCAGCTATAGATTCAAGAATAATTCGGCAAGCAAGTTTAATTTCTTCATCCGAAATTATTAGCGGTGGCGCAATGCGTAAACAGTGAGGAGCAAATAAAAACCAGTCAGTTAATGCTCCGCGCTCAATGCAGCGATCAATTATTTTTTTGTTCAGTTCGAAGGTTTCAAACTCTAATGCCATCATCAAACCAATGCGTTTTATTCTTTGGGAACTGAGTAAGACTTCAAACAATTTTCCTTTTGCTTCTACTTGCGAAACTAAATTCTGTTTTATCAAAACTTCCAATGCCGTCAACCCTGCTGCGCAACAAACAGGATGTCCGCCAAAAGTGGTGATATGACCAAGCGCAGGATTTTCAGAAAGCGAACTCATTATTTCTTTCGATGAAATAAACGCACCAAGTGGCATTCCTCCACCAAGTGCTTTTGCAAGAAGCAGTATATCGGGTATAACTTTGTAATGTTCTAAGGCAAACATTTTTCCGGTTCTGCCTAAACCTGTTTGTGCCTCGTCAAAAATTAAAAGCGCGCCAACTTCATCACATTTTTTTCGCAATGATGAAATGAAATTTTGTGTTGCTACAGTTACACCACTTTCTGCTTGTATGGGTTCAATAATTACAGCCGCAGTTCTGCACGATATTTTTTCTAAATCATTCTCGTTATTGAATTCTAACTGCAAAGTATCTGGCAACAGCGGACGAAAATTTCTTTTGAAACTTTCATCGCCCATCATACTCAATGCTCCCTGTGTGCTTCCGTGATAACCGTTTTTGAAAGAAATAAATTGAGTTCGTCCGGTTGCACGCTTTGCCAGTTTCATTGCACCTTCAGTAGCTTCTGCGCCACTGTTGGTAAAGTAAACGTTGTTCAGCTTTTCGGGAAGCAGTTCAGTTAGCCGCTTGGCATATTTTACCTGAGGACTTTCGACAAACTCGCCATACACCATCAGGTGCATGTATTTTTCTGCTTGTTCTTTTACTGCTTTTACTACTTCGGGGTGCGAATGACCGAGATTGCTCACTGAAATTCCTGCAATAAGATCGAGATATTTTTTGCCATCAACCGCATGCAGATACATCCCTTCTGCACGTTCAATTTCGAGCATAAGTGGCGCAGAACTGGTTTGAGCTACATGATTTAAAAAAAGTTGTCGGTTCGAAAGCATATTATTATCGCCACGAATAACACGATTTTTTAGGAATGATTTACAATACAATCCATCTTAATTCGTGTTATTCGTGGTAACATTTTTATGAAGTATTTCGGTGCGTCTTTTTATTACGTTCGTTTCAGTATCCTCGGGAAAATAATTCGTGAAACATACCGACAGTTTAATTTGCGGGTGTGGCTGTTGAGTGTCTTGTTCATATTTCTTTATTCTCTTCAACAAGTTCTCTTTCTTTTCTTCCGCTTGCTCGATGAGATTTTTCATCGTGGCTATAGAAAAATTCAAATCAAGCAGCCTGTTTTTATTATAGCCAATCCACGCAGCGGCACTACTTTTCTTCACCGGCTGATGGCATTGGATGAAGAACAGTTTGTTTATACTAAACAAGCGCATACATTTTTCATGACCTCTTCTTTTGTGCAGTTCTATTATGTGTTTCGTTGGCTCGACCGCAAAATTTTTGGTCGCACTATCAGCAAAAGTCTTGATAAGTTAGATGATGCTTTCTGGGGCGGCTGGGATGATATACATGCCATGGGGTTTAATAAAACAGAAGAAGATGAAATGGTATTTGCCCAGCAGATGATGAGCGTAGGCATCTTTCTTCCGTTCCCTTATTTCCACCAGATACACAACAATAAATTTCTTGACCGCGAGCCAGAAGATGTAAAAAAGAGTGTGATGGACTTTTACGAAAGCAGTGTAAAGCGATTTATATTTCGTGCAGGTAAAAGCAAAACCTACCTCGCCAAAAATGTGATGAGTACCGGGCGTTTTAAAAGTTTGATGCAGCGTTTTCCAGATGCAAAAATTATATACATCGCACGGCATCCGTATGATTCGGTTCCTTCGTTTGCAAGTATGTTTACTTCTATGTATAAACTTCACTCTCCTGAAATGAGAGATGATGCCCCACCTAAAAAAGCTTGGGCGCAGTTAGGGATTGATTTCTTCAAATATTCGAAACAAATGAAAAGCACTATTCCCGCTTCTCAGTTTATAGAAATAAAGTATGATGATTTGTTAGATGACCCGCAGGGAATTGTAAGAAAAATATACAGCCACTTTAATTGGCAGCTTTCTGAAAAATTTATTGCTAAGCTATCGAAAGAAGAAGCGCGCCACCGGACTTACAGGAGCACGCATGAGTATTCTCTGGAACAATACGGTTTTACTAAGCAGGAAATCTATAAGGAGCTTGGAGATATAATGGATGAATTCGGATTTGAGAGAGAGTTTTAAATCTTACTTCTCATCCTCAACACTTCCCTTCTTCCAGTATTTACGGTCTTCCTTTGGTTTGCCTTTGTAACTAAGCGGGAAACTACGTGAGATAGTGAACCCTAAGCGGAATTGTCCTTGCGCCCAGTTGGCGGTGTTGTAAGGGAGGAAATCGTTTTCCAACATTCCTCTTGAGTTGGTAAAGTTTACGTGAAACACGTGTCCGCCTGTTTCTGCTTCAAAGCCGATATGCAGCGAAGGATAATAGGGGGCGTTCTTCATTCCTTTCAACATCGGAAAATATTCTCTGCCGCCAACACCCGGTTTTATGATAGGAAGAAAGTACTCGAAAATTAGTCCGTACCGCTTAGCGAATTTGGTGCGAGCCGAGAGTCCTAAAAAAAACATGCCGTTCTTATCGTTGTAAGCCACATTATT
>JBKJJB010000043.1:0-5955 GCA_046598235.1 Chitinophagales bacterium | reverse complement strand
GATTCAAAAGGCGAAAGATGTTTCAAGAATTACCGGAGTGAAATTGTTGAGAGGATACACACACCATTTCAGAATTTTAGTAAAGTCAGAAGATATGAGTTACCGGATAGGTGCGATTATACGAAACGAAACTATCTGGTTGGTTCGGTTTCTCCCAAGAAAAATTGTTTACAAGAAATTTCCTTAGAAATAAGTGATGGAGAGAGAATATCTCAAAACAAAACTTACCGAAATAATTCCCACGGCTGTTTTTGATGAAACAGGTGAATGGCTGAATGTTTCTATTGAAGCAGCGGATTGGCTGCCGCTGGCGCAACAACTTCGCAATAATCCTGAACTGGATTTTGATTTTCTTTTTTCGGTTACCGGTGTGGATTGGAAAACGCACTTGACAGTGGTGTATCATCTGCGCTCCTTGAAGCACGGACATATTATAGTAGTAAAAGCGAAGTGTGACCGTGCCAAAACGGAGATTGAAAGTGTTTGTTCGCTTTGGAAGACGGCTGAACTGAACGAGCGCGAAGCATACGATTTAATGGGTGTTGTGTTTTTGAATCATCCCGATTTGAGAAGATTGTTTTTGACAGATGATTGGGAAGGATGGCCGCTTAGGAAAGATTACGTGGATGAAGTGAATATTATAAAGTTGTAGAAATACAATGGAACGCAGATGACGCTGATTGGACGGATTAAAAGGATTTGAAAACAAGATTTGATAATTTTGGAAAAATAAAATGATATGACAACAACTATCACATTAAAAATTGACAGGCGACTTGCCAAGCGCGTTATTAGACGGGCTGAATTCAGAAAGATGAGTGTTGAGAAAATGCTAGAACAGCAAATTGAGGAACTAATGAAAGATGATGAAGACGAAATTGCCCCTGCAGTAAAAGAATTAGCAGGTGTTTTGAAAGGTGTGAAAGTGAAAAATGCAAAGAACGAGTTCAGTAAGCAACAACTGAAAAAGCACCGCGCATGAAAACCGTTTTTGCTGACACGGATATAATGCTCGATTATCTATTGCAGCGGGAACCGCATTTTGATGATGCACTTAAATTGATGAATGCAGGAGCCACAGGCAGACTAAAATTAATGGTGTCTGTTATGACTATAGCCAACCTCATTTATTTTATGCGTAAAAAATTTACGGTAAAACAAACGCAGCAAAAACTAAATGTGCTGCGAACTTTTGTAGAAGTAGCAGAAGGTGGAAATAAAGTGGTGGATGCCATACTCAATTCTGCATTTTCTGATTTGGAAGATGCTATGCAACATGCCACTGCGGTAAATGCAAAAGCAGATGTGCTGATAACCCGGAACAAAATTGATTATAAACACGCAAGTATTGTAGTGATGAATGCAGCGGAGTTTTTCAAAACTTTGAAATAGGAAAAAATTAGTTGTTGGTAGCGTAAATCTCCCACTAAGAAAAGCGGGATAAAACAAGAGCCGATGCTAAAACAAAAGTTGTAGAAATGGGAATAGAAATTCACCCTCATGCTTTGGAGAGAGCGAGCGAAAGAGGAACCTCTGCCGATGAAATTATAGATGCGGTTGAACACGGTGAATCTTTTCCTGCAAAGCATGAGCGAACAGGATTTAGACAAACAACTATCTTTAACAACGAATGGCAGGGCAAACATTTTTATGCCAAGCAAATTGAATGTTATGCTGTGCAGGAAAACAGCAATTGGGTGGTAATAACAGTTTTGGTAAAATATTTTTAGAACGCAAAAATTACAGTTATGAAAATGACTTATGACTTAAAGTATAACATTGGTTATATTTCTTTTAAAGAAAAAACCGAGCAGGTAAACTCTATAAAATTGAGCGAAGACCTTGTGGTAGATATTGCCCCCGATGGAAGTATTTACGGTATTGAATTGCTGAATGTGAAGGAGCAGATGTTTGGCGATAAACTAAAACAGATTTTGTTGCTGAATGAAAATACAGGAAAGCAAACGGCAGTGGAGTTGACGTAATTAAAAATAGAAAACAAAAAATAGTTGTTGGTGGCGTATTGCTCCCGCTAAGAAAAGCGGAATGAAACAAGAGGAGATGCTAAAGCACCAACAACGTAAGAAAATATTTCCATCTAAGATGAGATTAAAACTGATGTCTTTATTATGCGTTGTTTTTTTTCTTGCAATTGCGAGTTGTAGGAAGGATGCTATTAACCAAATCAACGATAATCGATCTGTGATACATAGAACTTCAAGTGTTAGACAGAATGATGGTTCCTTTGGGCAACCACGATATGTTACATCATCTTTTCAATATGATAGTTTGGGACGTTGTGTTTTCCAGCATATAGATAGCGGTAATGTTGATTTGATTTGGAAATGGGGCACAAATCAACTTCGGGTTGAGAGATATGCTAATGGTTCAACTATTATGGATACTTTTTGGGTAATCAATTTAAATAATGATGGATTAATGACGGACGGTAATCTTTGGGGATTTTATGAAACTGCTATTTACAATTCTAATCTGCAAAGAACTTTTACAGTGTTAGACTATCAAGATGGCTACCATGAATTTTCTACTAATTGGTTTTGGTCAAATGGTAATATTGACTCGTCTGTTACTATAGGTGGAAATAACGTAGTATGGACACCAACGAAATACACATATTACTCAGGAACCATCAACACTATATCACCCATTTATTGGGGAAGGACTTATGAAGGAGCTAATAACTTGAATTTAACAGCAACGGAAGCATACTTCGATTGGGGTACAAGTAATTGGAAGACTACATCATACTCGTATGAATTTGATTCATTAAATAGAGCAATCGTACGAGTCGGAGTAAATTCAAACGGTCATGTAGATACAACTTTTTATACTTACTATTAAAGTGGGAAGGGGGCTGTTTGCGCGAGGGATGGAACGGAAAGCCCGCAGCACAGCGAGGACTTGTAGTGACAGCCCGACCGCGAGGAACGAAGCGGACGCGCCCAAATGGAAAAAATGAATAACGAAGTGAATCAACTGAAAACTACAAACTGCAAACCGAAAACTAGAAAGTGCAATACGAAGAAGTAGCAACAACGCAAGACGGGAATTTGGTGATTAATGTGGGGCCGCAGCATCCGGCTACGCACGGGGTGATGCATTTGGTGATTACGATGAACGGGGAGACGATTTTGAATGTGGAGCCGCACCTGGGTTATATACACCGGAGCATTGAGAAGATGTGTGAGAGTTTGAGTTACCGGCAGTTTATTTATTCGACCAGCCGGATGGATTATTTGAGCAGCCACATTAATAACCACTGTTGTGTGCTGGCGGTGGAGAAGGGTTTGCAGATTGAGGTGCCGGAGCGCGCGAAGGTGATACGGATTTTGATGGATGAGTTGACGCGGATTGCTAGCCACGTGTTGTGGTGGGGCGCGATGGCGATGGATGTGGGTGCGCTGACTCCGTTTTTTCATGCGTTTAGGGAGCGGGAGTTGATTAACGATATTATGGAGGAGACCTGCGGGGCGCGGCTGACGATGAATTACATGGTGCCGGGTGGAGTGATGGCAGATTTGCATCCCGATTTTGTGAAGAAGGTGAAGGAGTTTGTGGCGTTTTTCAGAACGAAGATTGATGAGTATGATACGCTGGTGACGCACAATATTATTTTTCAGGGGCGGATGAAAGGCGTGGGTGTTATTTCGGCTTCCGATGCGGTGAGTTTCGGCTGCACCGGCCCGGTGTTGCGGGCGTGCGGAGTGAAGAGTGACATCCGCAAGCTTGCGCCTTATGATGGTTACGATAAATTGAGTTTTGAAGAGCCGCTGGAAACTGCCGGTGATAGTTATGCGCGTTACTTAGTGCGTATGCGCGAGTTGCGCGAGTCGCTGAAAATTATTGACCAATTGATTGATGCGATACCGGAGGGAGAATTTCAGGCGAAGACGAAAGCAGTGTTGAAATTACCGAAGGGAGAATTTTACAGTCGCGTAGAAACTGCGCGCGGTGAGTTTGGCGTTTACATTATTAGTGAAGGTGGTTTGACTCCTTACAGAATACATTTCCGCTCTCCGGGGTTTGCAAATCTTTCTTGTTTGAATCAGATTGCAAGAGGACAGAAGATTGGAGATTTAGTAGCGATGATGGGAACGTTGGATTTGGTGATTCCGGATATAGACCGTTGAGTTTCGAGTTTGAGGTTTAAAGTTTTGAGTTGAATACAAATACAGTTTCAGTAACTTTGGTAAAACATAATTTATGAATGAGATAATTTTTTTGGTGGAAGAATCGGATGAAGGAGGATACACCGCAAAAGCATTAGGCGAAAGCATCATCACTCAATCGGAAACAATTGAAGAGTTGAAAGTGATGATTAAAGATGCGGTGAGGTGTCATTTCGATTTGAACAAATTGCCGAAGATGGTGTGATGAAAGAATTGTTTTTATGACGAAGAAGGAACACATTGATTATTGGTTGAAGAGCGCAGAGAAAGATTGGGAGACCATGAAATTTCTGTTGAAAGGGAAACGATATGTGCATGCATTGTTCTTTGGTCATTTGTATCTGGAGAAGATTTTGAAAGCACTTTGGGTAAAGAATAACAAGGAAAATTATTCTCCTAAAATTCACAACTTGCTTTCCATTTTAAAACAGGCAAAGGTTGAATTAGAAGAAGAAGAACAGGTGTTTTTGTTGAAGTTGAATCAATATCAAATTGAAGGAAGGTATCCTGAAGATGTAGATAAACTTTACAAAATAACAGATAAAAAATTGGCAGACGATTATTTGAAACAAATAAAAACCATTGGAGAATGCTTACTAAAAAAGTTGCAATAAGCAGAGCGAAAAAATTTTTGGCTGAATGCAGTGAACTGCCTTTAGATATAGAACGAGCTATTTTATTCGGCTCATCGGTGAACGGTAAGGCAAACAAAAACTCGGATATTGATTTGGCTTTGTTCTCAAAAAAATTCAGTGATAACATTTTGCAGAATCTCGATTTGATAGGAAGGGTAAATATTCGTTACCCTGAAATTGACGTGCATACTTTCCCTGTATCCTACAAAAAACAAAAAGGAATTTTATTGGAACAGATTTTAAAAACAGGGGTTGAGGTTGGCATATAAACAAGAATGATTTCTCTCGAACACATATCACAACTGTTGCACGAAGCACTTGCTGCTTCGCTGAATCCGACTTTGGTGATGTTGATTGAAATGACGATTGCCGGAGTTTTGGTGATTAGTTTGTTTGCGGTGCTTGGTCTTGTTTTAGTTTTCATGGAAAGAAAAGTTTCTGCTTACATGCAAATTCGTTTGGGTCCAAACAGAGTGGGGTATAAAGGTTTTGCGCAAACTGCTGCTGATACTTTGAAACTCTTAGTTAAAGAAGGATTGACACCGGATGGTGCTGATAAGTTTCTGTTCAACTTCGCGCCACTGTTAGTGATAATTGTTGCCATGCTGATTATGGCGCCTATTGCTTTCACCAAAGGTTTTCAGTTGTGGGACATCAACATCGGTGTGTTGTATGTGAGCGCGGTGAGCAGTGTAAGTGTAATTGGAATTTTAATGGCGGGCTGGGCGAGCAACAACAAATATTCTTTGCTCGGTGCTATGCGCAGCGGTGCGCAAATTGTGAGTTATGAATTGAGTGCGGGGCTTTCGATAATTACTATTGTAATTTTAGTTGGTAGTTTGAGTATTAACGACATCATCGCATCGCAGCAAAATGGCTGGTGGATTTTTAAAGGACATATACCGGTGCTTATTTCGTTTGTAATTTTTGTAATTGCCTCAACAGCAGAAACCAATCGCGCGCCATTTGATTTGGCAGAAGCGGAAAGCGAACTCACTGCGGGTTTTCACACGGAGTATTCGGGAATGAAATTCGCTTTGTTCTTCTTGGCAGAATACGTGAACATATTTATTGTGTGTGCCATCGGTGCTACTTTGTTTTTTGGCGGATGGATGCCATTCCATATTGGT
>JBKJJB010000295.1:0-3482 GCA_046598235.1 Chitinophagales bacterium | reverse complement strand
AGCGATTTTTCCTAAGATACATTATTCAAAGTAAGTAATAAAGTTGAATGGAAAAATAGTACCACGAATTACTTCTTTTTAAAATCTCCGCGTTTCCATGAGCGAATAAACTCAGCCCAGGCAAGGGGATTAAAAATGTTTTGTGGAGCGTTTTGTCCGTAGTAATAAGTTTTGGCAGCAGAATTACGCAGGGCAACATTAGTTGCTTCTCCTCCATCTTGCTCTAACCTTTCACCCAATTCTGCTAAACGTTCTCTGTCCATATTTCTTTTAGCTCGCTGAAGGTCATCATCAGGCAAGCGCAGTGCTAAAAAGTAAGGGCGAAAATTAGTGGAAGGTCCCCAAGGGTAAATAATAGTGTTAGGTAAATAAATATCGTTCTTAGTCATCATTTGTATCACCGAAAATTTCTCGCTCTCCAATTTTGCCGGAATAAGATACATCACCGGAGTAAAGCCAACGCAGGTGAAATAAAGTGTATCACCTTCATGTGCAGCAAATGAAAAGAACCCGTCAGGACCGGCAGTGGCTACTCTGCCTCTGTTAAGAATAGTAATGTGTGCAAAAGGAACGCCCATCAGACTATCTGCTGTAAGCGCATAACCCGAAAATTGTATTAACCTATCCGTCTGAGAAAATGATTCAGTAAATGCAGCAAGCAGAAGTAACTGAATGACAACTATTTTTTTCACGTTGCGAATTTATGAATGATGAACTCATTTTTGCTGAAATATTGTACTACCTATAATCATTGAGAAGTTTTAACAGGATAATTAGTGATTAGTAGATTAGCGTATCGGTGATTAGTAAATTCAATTCCACCTGTTTATTATTTTCGCGCACTAATATTTTACCAATTTACTAATCACTAATTCACTAATCACAATGCTCAATCTTCGCTCCACCGACCACTTTGTAAACCGCCATATAGGTATTGATGAAAATTCGCTGAATGAAATGCTTAAACAAATTGGCGTGGATAGTTTAGAGGATTTAATTTCTCAAACAGTTCCGTCTAACATCAGGAGAAAAGAAAAACTAAACCTACCCGATGCTCAAAGTGAATATGCTTATTTGAAAGAACTAAGAAAGAAAGCATCAAAGAACAAAGTTTTTAGAAGTTATATCGGAATGGGTTATTACAACAACATTACCCCTGCCGCTATTCGCAGAAACATTCTGGAAAACCCCGGATGGTATACACAATACACCCCGTACCAGGCAGAAATTGCACAGGGAAGATTAGAAGCCTTGCTCAATTTTCAAACAATGGTAAGCGACCTTACCGGAATGCCCATTGCAAACGCTTCGCTTTTAGATGAAGGAACTGCTGCGGCTGAGGCAATGCACATGTTTTGGGGAGTAAAGAATAAGAAAGATGCCTTGCACAATAAATTCTTTGTTTCAAATCTTTGCTTTCCGCAAACGATTGATGTAATTAAATCACGCGCTGAATTTCTCGGTATTGAAGTAGTTGTAGGTGACTACAATACGGTAGCGATTGATAAAGATTTTTTTGGTGCACTGCTGCAATATCCTGCTAAAGACGGCAGTGTTTTGAATTACAAATCTTTCATTGAAAAATGTCATGCTGTAGAATGTTATGTGTGCGTAGCGTCTGATTTACTCGCGCTCACTTTACTTACTCCTCCCGGAGAATTTGGTGCTGATTGTGTGGTTGGTAATTCGCAACGCTTCGGAGTGCCGATGGGCTTTGGCGGACCTCATGCAGCTTTCTTTGCCACTAAAGATGATTACAAAAGAATTCTGCCCGGAAGAATTATTGGAGTAAGTGTAGATGCACAAGGAAAGTCGGCTTTACGAATGGCTCTTCAAACGCGCGAACAACATATCCGAAGAGAGAAAGCAACTTCTAATATTTGCACAGCGCAAGCACTTCTTGCTATCATGGCAGGAATGTATGGCGTGTATCACGGTGCCGAAGGAGTTAAGAATATTGCTCTTCGCGTTTATACACTCACTTGTATTCTTAAAAAAGAATTGCATCACCTCGGGTTTAAAATCACAAACAGCTATCATTTCGATACCCTGCATATTGACACCACAGGACAGGATCAGAAGCACGATTTCATTCGTCAGTTAGCCATAAACAAGGAAATGAATTTCTTCTATGACGAAAAGGGTATTACAATTTCTTTAGATGAAACTACTTCGCCTGAAGATGTGGTAGATATTGTAAATGTGTTTGCTTCTTCAGTAGGGAAAGATGATTATACTTTTGACATCTATCGCCATAACATACAGCCACTTGAACTACCCGAAGGATTAAAGAGAACTTCAACTTACATGACTCACCCAGTGTTTAACACGCATAAAAGCGAAACACAATTGATGCGCTACATTAAAAGTCTAGAGAACAAAGATTTATCACTTACAAAATCAATGATTGCTCTTGGCTCTTGCACTATGAAGTTGAATGCTGCTGCTGAATTAGAGCCAATAAGTTGGGCTGAGTTTGGAAACATTCACCCTTTTGCGCCAAAAGACCAAGTGGCAGGTTATCTTGAAATTATTACTGCGCTTGAAAATTATCTGAGCGAGATAACAGGATTCTCTGCTACTTCTCTTCAACCAAATAGCGGAGCGCAAGGAGAATATGCTGGCTTACTAGTAATTCGCGCTTATCAAAAAGATATTGGACAAGGACATCGTGATGTAGCTTTAATTCCTGCTTCTGCTCACGGCACTAATCCTGCAAGTGCAGTTATGTGCGGACTGAAAGTTGTTGTTGTTGCTACTGATTCACACGGCAATATTGATTTCAATGATTTATTGAAGAAGACCGAAGAACACAAAGACAATCTTTGTTGTTTGATGGTTACTTATCCATCTACCCACGGTGTATTTGAAAGTGCTATTAAAGATATTTGCGAAGTGATTCACGCTAATGGCGGACAGGTTTATATGGATGGTGCCAACCTTAATGCACAGGTTGGTTTAACTTCTCCTGCTATTATAGGTGCTGATGTTAACCACATCAACCTGCATAAAACATTTGCCATTCCTCATGGTGGTGGCGGACCGGGCATGGGACCTATCTGTGTGGCAAAACATCTTGCTCCTTATCTTCCCGGAAATGCGGTGGTTAAAACAGGAGGAGAAAAAGCTATTCACGGAGTAAGCGCTGCTCCTTATGGCAGTGCAAGTATTCTTCTTATCTCTTACGGATATATCAGAATGTTGGGCAGCAGTGGCGTAACAGATGCAACGAAGTACGCCATCTTGAATGCAAACTATATGAAGGCTCGCTTAGAAGAATACTATCAGGTGTTGTATGTTGGAAAAGAACACGGTCGCGTTGCTCATGAACTGATTTTAGATTTTAGAGAGTTTAAACATACGGTGGGTATAGAAGTAGAAGACGTAGCTAAACGCTTGATGGATTATGGTTTCCATGCGCCTACTGTTTCATTCCCTGTGGCAGGAACGCTGATGATTGAACCAACCGAAAGTGAAGACAA
>JBKJJB010000252.1:0-4598 GCA_046598235.1 Chitinophagales bacterium | reverse complement strand
AGAAATTTGATTGCCTATTGCGGAAGTCCTGAAGCGGTTTTCAAAACATCAAAATCTAAGCTGGAGAAAATTCCTTTAGTAGGGAAGGAGCGGGCAGAGGGAATTGCAAGTGCTGATGTATTGAAAGAGGCGGAAAAGGAATTGAAGTTTGTAGCGGATTACAAAATCAAAATGCTCTTCTTTACCGATGTAGATTATCCGCAGCGTTTGAAAAATTGTACTGACTCACCGGTTCTGCTTTACTACAAAGGCAATGCTGATTTAAATGCTGAAAAAATTGTTGGCATAGTTGGTACCAGAAAAGCAACCGTTTACGGCAAAGAGATGACCAGGAAATTAGTTGCTGAACTTTCTTCACATAATATTTTAGTAGTAAGCGGCTTGGCTTATGGAATTGATATTGCCTCGCACAATGCTGCACTTGAGCATAATTTAAAAACGGTGGGAGTATTAGCTCACGGCTTGAATACTATTTATCCTGCACAACATAAACCGGCAGCCAAAAAGATGGTAGAGCAAGGCGGCTTACTTACCGAATACACAAGTGCCAATGAGATGCATCCTAGTAATTTTCCTAACAGAAATAGAATTGTAGCAGGAATGTCTGATGCTATTGTGGTGGTTGAATCGGCAATAAAAGGTGGTGCGGTACTCACCGCTAATATCGCTAGCTCGTATAACAAGGATGTATTTGCCTGCCCGGGGAAAGCAACCGATAAATTGAGTGCCGGCTGCAATTTTCTCATCAAAACTTTTAAAGCAAAAATGATTGAGAATGCAGATGATTTATTGGTGGAAATGAATTGGATTAATAAAGAGCAAAACGCAAAAAGTAAAAAGCAACAACGGCAATTAGCACTTACTCTGAGCGAAGAGGAGCAAAAAATTTATAATGCGCTGAACGAAAAATCAGAACTCGCCATTGATGAACTTGCTTCGCATACAGAGATGAATGCGAGTTCGCTCGCTTCAACTTTGCTGGAAATGGAAATGAACAGTATTCTTGTTTCTTTACCCGGTAAACGCTATAAATTAGTTTGACATGGCTTCGGCATTTTCACATGCTATTGCATCTATTGCCATCGGAAAAATTTCTTTTCTCCAAAGGATGGACAAGAAATTCTGGCTGCTGGGAATGTTTTGCGCTGTGATTCCGGATGCAGATGCTATTGGCTTTAAATTCGGAATTCCCTATGAGAGTGTTTGGGGACATAGAGGAATTACCCATTCTTTCTTATTCGCAATTCTGTTATCCGTTGTTATTGTTCATTTCTTTTATACAGAAGAAAAGAGACTCAGCAAAAAGTGGTTTGGTTTATTTTCTTTCTTCTTTTTTGCAACGGCCTCACATCCCATATTAGATGCCATGACTACCGGAGGGCTTGGAGTTGCCTTCTTTGCTCCCTTTGATAATACACGTTTCTTCTTTCCATTTCGACCAATACAAGTTTCTCCCATTGGCATCGCAAGTTTTTTTAGTGAGTGGGGTTGGCGTGTATTAAAAAGTGAATTCATTTGGGTATGGATTCCTTCTTTCGTTATCATAGCAGTTTCATATTCTGTAAGGAAGTTGTATTCGCGGTAAGTGTTTTTTACTTTGTAAAATAAATTTTTCAAATAGTGGCAAAACAGAAAAAGCAATCGGCAAGTAATACTAAGCAACAGGCAGCTACTGTTGAATCAACTTTAACTAAGAAGCCTGCTATACAATTTCCTAGCTGGACACCTTATGTCATCATATTTCTGTTTTCAATTTTGATTTATTCTAACACGCTATGGAATAAATATGCCATTGACGATACGATTGTTCTCACCGATAATAAATTCACAAAAAAAGGTTTTGGCGGAATTAAAGATCACTTCACCCACGATATGTTTGAAGGATTTTTTGGAGAACGGGGAGCAAAGTTGGTAAGTGGCGGTCGTTATCGTCCGTTAAGTATGGCGGGTTTATCTATAGAATACGAAATATCGCGTAAGCTAAAAGGCGACAAACGTGATGTGATTACCGAGAAGAATATAATTATGGGTGACCAGGATCCGTATTTATTTCCCGAGTTGAACCACAGTGTAAATATTTTGTTATTCGCACTTACCGGTTTAGTTCTTTTCTATTTTCTATCCTTAGTTCTTCCTAATAAATCTAATACTCCGTTTTATCTATCGCTTCCTTTTATTATCACTATGCTTTATGCTGCGCATCCTATGCATACGGAGGCAGTAGCGAATGTGAAAGGTAGGGATGAGGTAATGTGTATGTTGTTTTCGTTGTTGTCTTTGGTGGCCGCTTTAAAGTATGCGAGAACCAAAAATATTGTTCACCTCATTTGGGGAATGGTAATTTTCTTTATCGCTTTGCTTTCGAAAGAGAATGCGATTACATTTTTTGCAGTTATTCCGCTCACGTATTTTTTCTTCACCAACCTGAAAATAAAAGACTATGCTATTACGCTCGGACTCTATCTTATCCCTGCTGCCTTATTTCTTGTTCTTAGAAGCCAGTTTACACAAGCAGGGCTTACACAAGATTCTCCTGAAATTCTGAACAATCCCTTTTTGTTGGCAACTACTTCGCAGCGATATGCTACTACGTTTCTTACTTTTCTGTATTATTTTAAGTTGCTGATTTTCCCTCATCCCCTCACTCATGATTATTATTTTAATCAAATTGCTTACATAGATTTTAATGATTTTCTTTTTATCCTTTCGCTTCTTGTTAATGGTGGTCTTTTAGTTTATGCGCTTATCAATTTGAAGAAGAAAACAATTCCATCCTTCGCTATTCTCTTTTATTTTACCACGTTTTCTATTGCATCCAACATTCTTTTTACGGTAGGTGTATTGATGAATGAGCGTTTCATTTATATGAGTTCACTTGGGTTCTGTATACTTATAGCTTATTTTCTTCTTCATTACGTAAAGAATCCAAAAGCAGTTTCCGCAATATTTTTATTAGTGCTTTCGCTTTATTCCATAAAAACTTTTACCAGAAACAGCGATTGGAAAGACAGCTTTACACTTTTCAGAAGAGATTCACATCACAGTATAAACTCAGCTAAAATTCACACTTCGCTTGGCGGTGATTTGACAAAAGCATCTGACTCTGATATTCCAGTGCTTCGCGATAGCGGTGTGATAAAAATAATTTTCAGTGATTTGGATAAAGGTTTAACTGCAGATGAATTGAATACCATAAATATGCTTCCTGATAGCACATTACGATATAGATTACTCGATTCTTCCATCGCGCATTTGAATGAAGCTATACGGGTTTACAAAACACACTCTAATGCCTGGTTGCTTTTAGGTAATGCGGTATACAAGCGCAATCATAAGCCGGAAGAAGTAATTCCTATTTATCAGAATGCTGCTGCTTACAGAGTAGGAGGATATTATGATGCTTCGTTTAACTTAGGTGTAGTTTGTAATGAGTCAAATATTCTTCCTACCGCTAAGGAACATTTATTAAAAGCTATTGAACTAAAACCCGAAGTGGCTGACAGTAGGTTTTTGCTGGCTCAGGTTTTTGCTAAATTAAACCAACCGGATTCGGCTGAGTATTGGCTAAAGCAGGGAGATAAAATCAGAACAACGGCAGCTTCTGATTACTATCAGGTTGGAACCGGTTTTGGGAAAGTAGCGCACAACTTAGATATGGCAATTGTATATCTGAAAAAAGCAATTGAGGCGGATCCAAAAGTGGAGTTGTATTTTGAAGACCTTGGAGTGGCGTATGGTTTAAGTGGGAGATTTGATGAAGCCATTGCCACTTCTGAAAAGTTGATTCAACTCAATCCAAAATATCCTGCTTCGTATATGAATCTTTCGGTTTCGCATCGTAATAAAGGGAATACAAAACTTGCTGATGAGTATTTGGCAAAGTATAATGAGGTGCTTACCTCTGTAAAAAAGTAGAGTCAAAGGAAAATAAAAAAGCGCCTCGAGTATTCGGGGCGCTTTAGTATAAATCAATAAAATGATCTACTACTTGTTTGAAGGGCGTGCTTCGTTTACCACTAGATTTCTTTCAGCAAATTCAGTACCGTTCAATTGAGCGATAGCTGCTTTACCTTCTGAATCGTTTGGCATTTCAACAAAGCCGAAGCCACGGCTACGACCTGAATCGCGGTCGGTTACAACTTTAACTGAAGATACTTCTCCAAATTGTTGAAAGAGTTCTTTCAACTGTCCTTCCGATGCACGGAAGCTGATGTTTGCTACGTAAATGTTCATTGTTTAAAAAATAAGATTAAAAAAAACTGTTTAAAAATACTGCCTTAAAATCATTTTCAATTCGGCACCAAATCCTGGAAGCAAATGGCACAAAAAATAAAGAACGGCTTTAAAGCGGCAACAAAGGTAAATTAAAAATTGAATTGAGTGTTATTTAGTTTCCATTCGATTTGAGCCCCTAATTATAGGTCCGTGCCACTCTAAAACCCACACTGTTTTGGCGGAAACCAACATGGTGATTTTGGCGGGTGTAAACAGTAGCATAGTTTCCATAGTTATACCATGCTCCCCCACGCATTACGTGGTAATTTCCTGTTGCAGGTCCTCTTGGGTCATCTGCTGGCGATGATTGATAGTAGTTGCCA
>JBKJJB010000212.1:0-5195 GCA_046598235.1 Chitinophagales bacterium | reverse complement strand
GCAGGAATAAACCCTGCACCAATTCCTTGTAAAGGATGTGGTCCCGGTTGTCCGCCACTAATCACAGGAGAAAGAGTAGGCTCTACAGCAAACACTTTAATATTTGGGAATTTTTCTTTCAGCACTTTAGCAACTCCGGTAATGTGGCCCCCTGTTCCTACTCCTGTAATCAAATAATCTATTCCTTCAGGAAAGTCGTTTAGTATTTCCTGAGCAGTAGTTTTCACATGCACAGCAACATTTGCAGCATTATCAAATTGTTGCGGTATCCATGAGTCAGGTGTAGCATCAGCTAATTCTTGTGCTTTTGCAATGGCACCTTTCATTCCTTTTTCACGCGGTGTAAGTTCGAAACTTGCTCCATAAGCTTTCATCAGTCTTCTTCTTTCAATACTCATTGATTCGGGCATTACAAGAATAAGTTTGTAACCTTTCACAGCAGCCACCATCGCCAAACCAATTCCGGTGTTGCCGGAAGTAGGTTCAATAATTACGCTGCCGGGTTTTAGCAAACCTTTCTGCTCAGCGTCTTCTATCATAGAAAGTGCAATGCGATCTTTAATACTCCCTCCCGGATTGGCTTTTTCTAATTTAATCCATACTTCGTGGCTGTTGCCGTATAATTTATTGATACGTAAATGCGGTGTGTTGCCAATGGTTTCTAAGATGTTGTTTGCTTTCATGTTTTGGTTAGTGGTTATTGGCAAGTGGCGAGTAGTGAGCAGCCATTAGCCGGTTAAGGATTGGTTTATTCGTTATTGGAAATTAGTGTGAATTTTAGATTTTTAATTTTTAAGCAGTTCAAAACTATACTTATTTTTATTCGAGTATCTCTAACATGGCTTTATTGTTACTATTCGCAACTCTCCATTCACCAGTTGCTATATTACAAAATCAATTACTTCATTCATTTCCGATTTATCGCGAATATGAACTTCGCTTTTATGATACACAATAGAAAGAGGTGCTACACTTTCTGTGAGCCAAACATTTCCTCCTATTACACTGTCATGTCCTACGTTAGTATCTCCACCAAGTATACAACTTCCTGCATACAAAATTACATGGTCGCCAATAGTAGGATGTCGCTTGGCTCCCTGCGATTCCTTTTTCACTGCCAATGCACCCAGTGTAACACCCTGATAAATTTTTACATAGTCTCCGATGTGTGTGGTTTGTCCGATTACAACTCCCGTTCCATGGTCTATAAAAAAGGGAGTGCCAATAGTAGCAGCAGGGTGAATGTCAATGCCCGTTTTGGTATGAGCATATTCGCTGATAACGCGCGGCACAATAGGTACATTCATTTTTGTAAGCTCATGTGCGAGGCGATAAACCGTAATGGCGTAAAAGCCCGGGTAGGCAATAATTACTTCTTCAATGCTTTCGGCTGCGGGATCCGACTTCATAAAGAAAGCCGCATCCATAATAAGTTTATCATATACAGAAGAAAGTGAGCCGAACAACTTTTTTGTTATTTCATCGGGTGTAAGAGCAAGTTTTTCGCTAAGAGGTTGAAGAATTTCTTTCAATGCGCGTTGCAACCGTTCTTCCTTTTCTCCTGCCACTTCATACTTAAATGCAAAAGTAGATTCAATAGGAAAAAGCATATCTATCAGATCATCGGTGAACTTATAGATAAAGCTGCGTGAAGGCAGTTTGCTGAAATCTATGACAGGTGAACTCATATTAGTAAGGTATAAAATAAAAAACCCTTCGTCAAGAGAAGGGTTGGGAAATATTTTTTGTTTTTGCTAATCATTATAAAACATATTTCGTGCCCTCTTTGGTACTACAACAACAGCAACAAACATGTTTAATAAATAACATACTGCTAAAGTATAATTTTTATTGAAACAAAAAGCAAGCGGCAAGTGTTTATCATTCTTCGCTCTGCACTATTTCAAACGTCTTATAATGCAATACAATTCCTTCCTTAACCGATACGTATTTTACTTGTGCGTTTTCCGGACCGTGGTGACACCACTGAATAAATTTAACCAGCATATCCTCATCACCTTCCGCTTCTATGTAAACATCTCCGTTACTTTCGTTGCGCACAAAACCTTTTACACCAAGCAGGTCTGCCATTTTTTTGGCAGAAGCACGAAAGAAAACACCTTGCACTTTTCCATTTACAGTAATGTTGTAATGCTTTTTCATTGCACGAAAACAAAAATGAGACCTTTCACTGCTTAAAAAACATTACTTCAAAAGCTCTTGAATCTTATCTTCTAACAAATCTCTTTCTATAAAACCCATATTTCGCCATACCTCTTTTCCTTGTTTATAAATCAACAGCATTGGAACTGCGCGCACATTCATGTTGCTGGCAACTATTGAATTTTTGTCTACATCAATATCTAACAACTCTACTTTGCTGCCATATCTTCCCATCACTTTCGCTATAACCGGTTTTAATAATTTACATGGACCGCACCATACTGCACTAAAATCAACTAATACTAATTTATCCGTTCTGTTTATTGCCTTCAAGTAATCATCAAAACTTATTCCTGATGGGGCAGGAGTTCCGGTGGCGTTTGTTACAAGTTTTCCTTCACCTATCCAGGCGGTAATGCCGCCATCGAGATTATAGGCTTCCACGTAACCATTTTTCATTGCCCATTCAGCCGCTCTTTTACTCCTCTCTCCTGAAAGACAATAGAAGTAAACCGGTTTCGATTTATCTACCAGATTTTCCATTTGCTTGTAAAATCCGCCATCGTTGATATCTATACTCCTTGACTTTGCTATATGCTTTTCTTTATATTCCTCCGCTGAACGAACATCCACCAGTTGAGCACCCATTTGAGAAATTCCTTTTTCAAATTCAGTTACACTTAAATTTTTTACCGGTGTTTGGCTATTACATGAAATAAGGAAAAAGCTGATTAAGAAAAGAGCAGCTTGTGATTTTGTTTTCATGGCGTTTAATTAAAAAACGTGTAACTAAAGTATTGTTACAAAGGTGCGCAATAAAAACGAAGTTTATCGAATTGAAAAATCAATTAGGGAAGCCCGTGTGATTCAACACATTCTTAGCTTGATTCAAATGTCGTTGTTCATGTCCAACAAGAATGGTTAACAAGTCAGTTAAGTTGTAGGTGATAATACTTAAAGCAGGAGAGGAGATGACGATGCTTTGTAAGTTTGTTTTATCAAGTTGCTGTATAAGTGCAGCAAATTCTTTTTGATGTTTTTCGAAATCAGAAACAATAGTTGCTGCAATTTTGCTTTGTGAAGGAGCAAAAGTAGCAGGGCTTTTCATTGGCTTTGAAACCACATTTCCGGTTTCTTTTATAAGATAGTTTCCGAAAAAGCGCGAGATAAATTCAATGTTTTGATAGAAGGAATTTTTATGCCTTGCTGAAATTACCTCATTCAACTGCGGATAATAAGTAGAGTTGGAAACAATTATGTGGTCAAGACATTGTGCAATACTCCACTTGTCAGTAGCGGGTTTCCAGTTCAATTGCTCAACCGAAAGGTGACCAAAAGCGGATTTAACTTCCGCTGTTACTCTACTAAGTGCTTCAATTGTTTGTTGTAATGATTGTATCATTTGTCTATCCAGTTTATAAATTCGTTTGCTTTCTCGCGGCTTACATCTGCTCTTATATTTTTATCGCACTTTAAATGCACTTCCACTTTTCCGGTATCGTGTTTCTTATAAGTATCTACCTGTTCAATATGAATAATCATTTGACGATTGGAACGAAAAAATTTTTCCGGGTTTATCACTTCTTCAATTTCATCTATTGTGTTGTAGTCAGTTACGAGTTTCTCATTGTCTGTTGTAACTAAGTAGATAATGGTGTCTTTAATAAAGTAAGCAACCTTATTCTCCGGCAAGGGAACAATGCCTGCTTTATAGTGTGCGAGAAACCGTTCTTTATATTTAGGCGTGTTCTTGTTCTGCATATTCTCCATGAGCAATTTGAATTGCTCGCCAATTGTATTATTCGCCACACCAAAATATTTCTTGAATTTCTCAACAGCCATTTGCAATTGCTCTTTGTCAATTGGTTTAAGCAAATAATCAACGCTGTTTACTTTAAAAGCGCGAATAGCATATTCGTTATAAGCAGTAGTGAAGATGACAGGACTTTCAATTTTTACTTTACTGAAAATGTCGAAACTAACTCCATCGGCTAATTGAATATCCATGAACAGTAAATCGGGATGCTTATTTTCTTTTAGCCACTTTACTGATGAAGAAACAGAATCAAACGTAGCCACGATTTCAATATCGGGTTCTATTTGCTTGAGCATACTTGAAAGATTTTTCGCAATAAGCGGCTCATCTTCTATAATTGCAACTTTCATGTCAATGGAATTTTTACAATGAATGATTTAGTGTTTTCAATTACTTCCACTTGTCTCTCCGAAAGATAGTGATACAGATTTTTCAAATTCTCCAATCCGTGTTTATTCGAAATCTCGATAGCATCTTTCCTCTGCAAATTATTTTCTACTGAAAGATATTCGCCTTCTGACTTAATGCGGATAACAAGCGGTGATTCTTTTGAAGTAATGTTATGCTTGGCTGCATTCTCAATTAAAATTTGAAGTGTAACCGGCACTATCATTTTATCTTTTGCTTCCTCGCTTATATCGAAAATTACTTTTAGTCCATCACCAAATCTTGTTTCGAGAAGTTTTACATAATGACTTACAAAGTCTATTTCTGTTTGCAGACTAACAGTATTCCTTTCTTTATGATCTAACACATAGCGATATACTTTTGAAAGCTGTTGCAAAAAATCGGAAGCCAATTGGGGGTTTTCGAATATCAATGAGTTGAGTGATGAAAGCGCATTGAACAAAAAGTGCGGATTCAATTGATTCTTTAGATTGTCATACTGCACCAATGCTTTCTCCTTTTCTAATTCAGCGGCAACAATCTTCTCTTGTTTCCACCTTACAAAAAAGTGGTAGCCGAAAATGGAAAGAATTACACTGAGCACCATAAAAACATTGATGGCAAATGTGGCTACCCACATTTCTCGTGTAAGATGAATCGGAATTTTCTCGCGGAAGAATAAAAGAGGGATTATCCGAATAATAAAAATCACCACCAGCGTAATAAAAAACTGGAGTGCTATTCGTTTGAGTGCATTTTTTTCAAAGGGATATATCTTGTCTAAGTAAATATCAATTGCCCGAACGATGTAGCCAAAAAATCCAATGAA
>JBKJJB010000169.1:0-9095 GCA_046598235.1 Chitinophagales bacterium | reverse complement strand
TTGTCTTCGCCAATAAGGTCAATTACATATTGAAGAAATTTTTCATCGTGAATAAGTGAGTCAACATAAAAATGTCCGAGATATTTGCGCGGATTTTTGTTGTTATCAATGGCAGTTAAATCAGGACGCACTTCAAATCCTCTTTCTATTCTTCCTACGTTGGCAGGGAAAGAACCACCACCATGTGCAAACGCAAATCGAAGTTTCGGAAACTTTTCGAACACACCACCGAATATCATAGAGCAGATAGCGCGGTTAGTTTCGGCAGGCATACCTACGAGCCAGGGCAACCAATATTTGCTCATTTGTTTTGCGCCCATCATATTCCACGGATGAACGAACACTGCCATACCTAATTCCTGAGCTGCCTCGTAAATTGGAAAAAACTGCGGTTCGTTCAGGTTGATGTCGTTTACATTGCTTCCTATTTCAATCCCCACCATCCCAATCTTCTTACAACGTTCTAATTCCTTTATTGCTAAATCTGCGTTCTGCATCGGAACTGTTCCCAAACCAATAAATCTTTTCGGATAACGCTCTACAATTTCTGCAATATGATCATTCAGAAAACGGGAAACTTCAAGACAATGTTCGGGCTTTGCCCAATAGTTGAACAGCACGGGGATGGTTGAAAGCACCTGCACATCCACATGGGTGTGATTGCATTCTTTCAACCTGGTATCAGCATCCCAACAGTTAGATTCTATTTCGCGGAAAAACTCATCGTCCTTCATCATTCGCGCACAACAGGGTTTGTGGTGATCGAGATGAATGAAGCCACCATATCCGAACTTCTCGCTCCAGCGGGGCAGATGTTCGGGAATAATGTGGGTGTGTATATCAATCTTCACTTCGCTTCAAAGATAAAATTGATTTGAAACGATGGACAGATGATTTTAAACTTTGTTTATTTCAGGATTAATACAAAGTAGTATTGCACTGATAAGAGGAGAATCCATCATTGTAATACAACTGAAGATTTACCCTGCGGTTGACTGCATCATACGTTCCCTGTCCGCTTATCGTGCTTGCCCCGCGACTTTGTTGAGGAATTTCAAGAATATTTCCCTGATTGTTGTTGTCGGTGCGAATGATGGCTATAATATCATAGAGGTTGTTTCCCATTAAACCGTTAATTTGAATTTGATTATTGTAACTGCCGTTCCAGGTGATATTAAATGTATTGGTTAGAAAAGGAGGATTCGGGTTACAAGACTCACTGACATTGCCGAACAAACCCACATACTTTTGGTAGCTCAATGTTTGACAGTCGGCACCTTCGTATCCATCGGGGCAATAACATTGCCCGTTGTTACATGCCTGCCCTGCCGGACAAGCCACATTTTCACAACTTTTGCGGTCGCATGATGAAACAGTTACTATAAATGCGATGGCGAAGAATACTTTTGCGAGCGTTTTAATCATAGCGAATAATTATATCTCAAAAATAAAACAACCATCCGAAACCCAATGAGAAGTTTCCTTCTTTTATCTGTCCTTTTAATTTCTGTTTCTGTTTCAGCACAGCTTGCAGCATTTAATGAAGCCGACCAACCCGCTGCGCCTGATTATTCTTTGGAGAAAAACTGGAGTGCGCTTCCTTTTCATTTGGATGCAGCGGATGCTATTCCTTCTTCTGAAAAGTGGAAGAACGATTCCTTAAAGGCAGTAGATGTGTTTTACATCTATCCAACCGTTTACATGAGCGGCAAAACCTGGAATGCGGATTTGAGCAACGAAAAGCTGAACAAGAAAATTGATAATAAGCCAGTGCGCTATCAGGCGAGTGTGTTTAATGCAAGTGCGCGTGTGTACGCACCGCGCTATCGTCAGTCGGCTATCAAAGCATTTTTTACTTTACAAGGAGAGGGCAAAAAATCATTGGCATTTGCTTATGAAGATGTTAAGCGTGCCTTTCAATATTACCTCGACCATTACAACCACGGGCGACCGGTTATTATTGCTTCACATAGTCAGGGAACCTATCATGCGCGGAGTTTGCTGGCGGAGTTTTTTGACGGAACCAAGTTGAACAATCAACTTGTTTGTGCTTATGCCGTTGGCTATGCCATAGATGATACCATGTATCAAAAGCTAAAGCCCTGCGAAAACAAAAGCCAAACAGGATGCTATGTAACCTGGGCAAGCTACCACAAAGGCTATGTGCCGGCAATAACAGAACTGGCAGGAAATGTTTGTGTGAACCCTATTTCGTGGAATCGCGATACGGTGGCTATTGATAAATCGAAAAGCGCGGGGGGCATTTTGTTCAACTTCAATAAATCTTATAAAACAGGAGCGCAGATTCACGACCACTATCTTTGGGTAAAAACCAGCATCCCTTTTGTGCGCAGCTTTACCAACATGCATATTGCCGACTATAATTTGTTTTGGTACGATATCAGGAAGAATGTGAAGGAAAGAATTGATTCATTTATCAAGAAGTAGTTGCGTATTTTTTGTTTCTAAATTATATTATCGCATATCAACTAATTAATCATTATGGCAGATTCAAATCTTGGAATAGGTTCGCGGGTAGAGCACCCCAAATTCGGTAAGGGCATTGTGGTAGAAACCGATGCCGAATATTATTATGTGTGGTTTAAGTCAGATAAATCATCCCGAGGCATAGCTCGGGATTTTGACGGACTGATTGTGCTGGAAAAAATTGAAGGCGAAGTGCCCGCTATTACTTTCGATGATATGAAACGCGCCATTGCCGATGTGCTGGAAGAGAAAAGCGACCTGCAACAGATTGTGCCGCTGGCTAACAAATGGATGAATGGCACCCTTGTTATTAAGTCTTCCGATTCATCGCTTCAGCCAAAGGAAATTCCTATCGAAACTTTCTTTCATAAAATAGTAATGCTGCGCGACCGCCTGCGGGTGATGGAGCAAATGATAAACGCCCACAAGGTGCTTACCGATGAAGATAAAGTTGACTTACAGCAATACATCACCCGCATTTACGGTTCGCTTACTACTTTTAACGTGCTGTTTAAAAACACCGAAGAGCAGTTTAAGGGAACAGGAGGGAAGGACTAATTTGATGACGTGTTGCTTTGATGATTGATAATGAAAATCTCCACCACCAGTTTCTCGCACAGACATTCCCATTAGCTATGGGTTAATAAAGAATACTAAATTTGAAAATCGTGGATTTTGCAGGTTTCTAATGCCCGTTAGATCTGTCCTATGAAAAAAATTTTGGTAAAAGCCACCGCATATTTTTTCTTCTCCGCAATAATGCTTTCTGCTTTCATTCTTCTTCTCGAAATAGTCTTTCGCTTTATGCCCGTTTACAATCGTGAATGGATGGATTATGATTCAGTAACTGTATGGCGGATAAAGAAAAATAATACTTCAAAGAAATGGACTTACGACTATCCCGAATTTATGCAACATATCAATCGGGAAGGGTTTAACGATATCAATCATGATTTTGAAAAGAAGCCGGGAGTAAAAAGAATAATGATAATCGGTGATTCATATACTGCCGGACTCGACTATCCCATTGATAAAATATTTACAGGGATTGTGCAGCAAAAGCTGAACGAAAAATTTCCGAATAAATATGAAGTGATGAATTGTGCCGTTCCCGCCTGGAGCATTGAGCAGGAGTATTCTTACTTTATTCATGAAGGAACAAAGTATAAACCCGATTATGTGCTGCTGATGGTAGCTCCTAATGATATTCGCGAGGCGTATACGCGCAATATGCTTTCGGTGCATGGCGATACAGTGGAACCCTGGATAGTAAACCCCATGACTAAAAAGGAAAAACTGGTATGGAAGTTTGCTGCCCACTCTTCATTTTCGGTGTGTATGCAAAAGAAGCATCTTTTGCCCGCGTCAACTTTTGAAAGTATGCTGTGGAAATATTTCAGCCGTTCTTTTCCCGATTTCCCTGCCGATTCTGCATGGGATGAGCCGCTGTTTTTAAAACAATGGTCGTGGCAGCAAACCGATGCAGGCAATCGTTTTAAAGTATTGCTATACGCTCTTGAAAAAGAATGCCGGGGAATTAATGCCGAGTTGATAGTTAGTATTATTCCCACCAAAACCGAATTTGATAATACCCTTGCCGATACTTCTAAGTATGAGCCGGGCAAAGTGGCGCATTGGTTAGATACGGTTTGTGCCAGTAAAAAAATTCCCTACTATCCGATTTTTGAGGAAGCGCAAAAGGTCGAAAACAAAATGGAACTTTACCAATATTGGGAGTTTCACTTAGACCCAGATGGTCACAAATTTATGGGAGAAAAGCTGGCTGAATTTCTCGAAAAGCAAATAAAATAGACTTCCGAAGTTTCGAAAACTTCGGAAGTCTATACTTGATTTTTACATCGCCTTATCATCAATACCATCCATATAGGTTTCCAATTCCTTAAATAGCGGTTGCATTAAACCCTCTTCAAAGGGCGAATGAAGTTTGGCAAGTTTTACCAAGCCAAGAAAAGAATCGCTGCCGCCTGCTTTGCAAAGCGTAAGATAATCTTGCCAGGTTCCTTTAAAATCTTTCTGGCTTTTGCTCCAAAACTGAAAAGCACAAACCTGCGCCAAACAGTAATCAATGTAATAAAAAGGACTGCGGAAGATATGCGCCTGCCGCTGCCAAAAACCTCCGCGCTCTAAATAATCTACTCCGTCATAATCAATCCAGGGGCGATATTTTTTTTCAATGGCGCTCCATGCCTGCTTGCGTTCTTCGGGCGACCTATCGGGGTTTTCGTACACCCAATGCTGAAACTCATCAACCGATACTCCGTAAGGCAGAAAATTGATATTGCCCGAAAGGTGAACAAACTTATACTTGGGCGTATCGCCACCAAAAAAAAGTTCCATCCACGGATAGGTAAGGTGCTCCATGCTCATGGAATGAATTTCGCAGGCTTCCATCGTTGGGTAATAATATTCCTGCACTTCAAAATGGCGGCTTTCAAAGCATTGAAAAGCATGACCTGCCTCGTGCGTTAATACATCCACATCGCCCACCGTGCCATTAAAGTTGGCAAAAATGAAAGGCGCTTCGTATTTGGGGAACATAGTGCAGTAACCGCCTGCGGCTTTGCCCTTTTTGTTCACCAAATCCATCAACTCATTGTTTACCATAAAGTCGAAAAACACTTTGGTTTCGGGCGATAACTCGGCATACATCTTCTGTCCGTTGGCAACTATCTCTTCGGGTGTGCCCTGAGGTTTCGGGTTGCCCGAATTAAAATTGTGGCTGTAATCGTACACCTTCAGTTTATCTACTCCTATGCGCACACGCTGTCTTTCGCGCAACTTAGCCGCAAGAGGAACCACATGTTTCAATACTTCATCGCGAAATACTTTTACCATAGCGGCATCGTAATCGGTGCGTAACATGCGGTTGTAACCCAACTCTACAAAGTTTTTGTAACCGAGTTTATGAGCAATGCGGGTTCTTACTTTCACCAGTTTATCATACAACTCATCAAATTCTTTTTCGTGCGAAGCAAACCAGCCGTGGTTAGCCAGGTAGGCTTTTTTGCGCACCTCGCGGTCTGTTGATTCCATAAATGCCGACAAAGCAGGAAGCGTCAACTTCTCTCCGTTAAATTCAATTTCGGCACTGGCTACCAACTTGGTGTATTCTGTTCCCAGTTGGTTCTCCTCCTTCATATCTTCAATAATAGAAGGGTCGAAAGTTTTTAAACTTACATCTACAATTTTGAAAAGCTGATTGCCAAACTTCTTTTCCAGTTCATTTTTAAACGCAGAAGAACCGAGTGCCTTATAAAATTTTATGCTCAGGTCGGTCATTGCCGGCTCGTTCATATCAAAAAAATTCTGCTCCCCCTCGTAAAAAGCATCTTTAGTATTAATAGAATTACGAACCGAGGCAATAGAAGCATAGGTGCTAAACTCATTCTTGAGCGAATTAATTTGCGAGAAAACCTCTTTTTGCTCAGCAGCAGTTTGCGCCTCGCTGAATTTTTTAATAAGGTTATTGAAATCGCTCTGCACCTTCGCAAGGTCGGGGCGGGCATAATTCATTTCAGAAAATTTCATAGGGAAAAATTAAGGGAGCAAACGTAAAAAAAACGGATGAATGGAATGATGGATAAATGGAATTGGAAATGTATTCTTCCATCTATCCATCATTCCAGCCTTCCAATTATTTCAATCTTCCATCATCCTCGTAGCCGCATGCTTATAATATTGCCAGTAAGAAACTATAAGCCGAAACTGAAAAGCAACAATCATAACCAAACTTGCCGTAGCCGATATCGTAATTTCAGAAGCTAAATAATTAAGCAGTTCGCGCTTTACGTCTTCATACATAATCACCTTAGGAAAGCCGAAATCTTCGAGATAGAAGTCATCCAGCCGCCCCAACAGCTTTTGTTCATGGTGCATCAGAAAGAAAAACAAAACAAGATTGAAGGTGAAAAGCAGAAAGCGAACCCATGTAGGGCGCAGAAACGGAAGACTTCTAAAGGTAACGCTCCATCTGAAATAAGTTAGCGTTACAAAAATAAATGCTGCGTTTACCTCGGTATATAGATAATACAACTTGCTAATAACCGGATATAGAACAGCATAAGTAAGCATCGCTGTTATGGTTAGCCATACCAATTCTTTAACCAGATTAAGGATGTTTTCTCGCGTAAGAATTTTTTGCAGCATAATTTGAAGGGCGAAATAAGGATAATTCATAAGGAAATAAGAATGTAGTTCCAGCCAACTTTTTTATAGTAATGTACATCTTATTTTTATTTTCGTGCACCATAATACATATCCTATAAACTATCGTCTGATGAAAAAGATTTTACAAGTAATTATTCTTGTTTTTACAGTAGCAGCATTTTCACCTGTGGTTGCTCAACCCGGCTGTCCTGCCGTAAATGCAGGAAGTGATGTTATTTTACCTTGTGGGCAAGCATGTACTACCTTAAATGCCTCGGCTTTTAGCGCAGCAGAAACAAATACTTACAACGTAAGTTCCATACCTTATAATCCACCTTTCGGGTTCAATGTGGGTAATTCCATTCTGGTAGCTATTGATGACACATGGGGAGGAGTTATCAATCTTCCCTTTAATTTTTGTTTTTTCGGCAATGTATATAACCAGATAGTTGTTGGCTCCAATGGAGTTATTTCCTTCAATGTAAACAACGCTGGCGGATTTAACAGCTGGCAAATAAACAACGGAGTGCCAAGCACAGCACCCGCTGATATGCGCAATACCATTATGGGACCTTGGCAGGATATAGACCCAACCAACCAAGGGGAAATACGCTATCAAATCAGCGGAACGTATCCATGCAGAAGTTTTGAGGTATCTTGGTTTCAGGTTCCTTATTACGGAGACCCCAACAGTGTGAGCCCAGGTACTTGCAACAGCGCGCTTTTTGCAACTAATCAGATTGTTCTATATGAAACTACTAACGCCATAGAGATTTACATTCAGCAAAAACAAACTTGTTCCGGCTGGAATAACGGACGTGCTATAGAGGGAATTCAGAATGCCGCAGGAACTGTTGCCTTTACTGTGCCGGGTAGAAATGCAACTCAATGGACAGCGAATAATGATGCCTGGCGTTTTACACCCGCGGGTAACCCTAATACTACTATTGCATGGTTCGATGGTGCAACTCAAATAGCAACAGGGAGCACTGTTCAGGTTTGTCCTGCCACTTCCCAAAGCTATACTGCACAGGCAATTTATACAAACTGCGATGCTACCACCACTACAGTTACTGATAACGTTTTTGTTGGTATTTCAGGAATTTCCATTCAGATTGATTCAACCCGTAACCCAAGTTGTAGTGGTGGTGCTAATGGAGCTGCGTTTGCTTCGTTCAGCAGCACGGGTTCGGCTGTGCTATCTTACGGATGGTCACCTGGGGGAGTGCCTAATCAAACTTCAATTCTTAATATTCCTGCGGGAACTTATATTTTCTCTGTAACGGATGCTACTAACTGCACCCGGTTCGATACAGTTACATTGGTTGATCCCGTTCCTATGACGGTTACGGTTCCTGATTCGAATGCTTATTCATGTACACCCGGGGTTGTTTCGGGTTCATTGGTAGCTTTTCCATCTGGTGGTGATACTACAGGCGGTAATTATTCTTACTTATGGACGAACGCTGCTATTACGCAAAGTCTTACAGCAGTAGCTGCGGGCTGTTATACAGTAACTGTAACAGATATGAATGGTTGTACCGCCAGCGATCAAGGGTGTGTAATTGCTAATATAGCTCCGCCTGTATTTAACCCTCCTATAATAACGGATGTATCTTGTTCGGGAGGAAGCGATGGAAGTATAACGGTGAGTTTAGGGCAATCCGTGCCTCCAATAATTTACACATGGTCAAATGGTTTACCGAGTGGTCCTACTGTAACAGGTCTTTTGCCGGGAACTTATTCTGTTACCGGAACAGATGTAAATGGCTGTTCGGCAACAGCGTCTTATGTAGTTGATGAACCTACACCTGTAACACTTGGAACACCAACACTTACACAAGCAACTTGCACAGTTGGAGGAAGTATTTGTGTTACTGCCAACGGAGGTAGAGGCACATTTGTTTACACATGGTCAAATGCTGAAACAGGAAATTGTATTGACAGTCTTGCAGCGGGACCTTATAGCTTAACAGTTACCGACCAAAATTTGTGTTCAGTTACTGCAACTTATACAGTTACTTCAATTGCCGGTGTAGTTAGTTTCGGAACTCCAACTATTGTTGACGTAGCTTGTAATGGCGCAAATACCGGAAGTATTACGGCTGTTGCTACAGGCGGCACAGGCACCATCACTTTTGTTTGGAGTAATCAGGTAAACGGTGCGGTGAATAGCGGCATACCTGCCGGCTCTTATTCAGTTACTATTACCGATGCAGCTAATTGTACGGCTTCTACTACTTACACAGTTAATGAACCTACACCTATTGTTGTTGGAACACCTGTAATTACTCCGGCAACTTGTTTATTAGGGGGCTCAGTTTCAGTAACTGCTACAGGCGGTACCGGAACCCTTATTTATCTGTGGTCGAATACCGAATCAGGAACTTCTATTGACAGTCTTGCAGCAGGTCCATATACTTTAACAGTTACCGATCAAA
>JBKJJB010000391.1:0-4818 GCA_046598235.1 Chitinophagales bacterium | reverse complement strand
TGGAACAAACAGCAGATAACAGTGATGGAGAATAGTACTCCTGCAAAGCTTGCAGCTTATGCCCGTAGCAGCGAATCGCAGCCCATTGATTTAAGATATGCTGCTGCCACATCTACTCCGAGCGTGGTGCATATCAAATCTACTTTTAACGCAGAGAAAGTTTCTTCAAGGGGTAACCAAGACCCTTTCCAGGATTTCTTCGGAAATGATTTCTTTAAATATTTCCATGGGCCTAATCCTTATCAAAGCCAACCACAGATGGCAACCGGCTCCGGGGTAATTGTTTCTAAAGACGGATTCATTGTTACTAATAATCATGTGGTAGAAAATGCCGATCAAATTGAAGTGATGATGAACAACAACAAATCTTACAAAGCAAAGCTGATTGGTCGTGATAAAGACACTGACTTAGCATTAGTAAAAGTAGAAGCCAGCGATTTGCCTTCTATCAGCTTTGCGAATTCAGATTCAGTGTTGATTGGTGAGTGGGTAATGGCAGTTGGAAATCCTTTCAATCTTGAATCAACCGTTACTGCCGGAATTGTAAGTGCGAAAGGGCGTAACATCAATATTCTTGGAGAAGGGCAGAAAGCAAACAACACTGCTATTGAATCATTCATTCAAACAGATGCTGCAGTAAACCCTGGGAACAGCGGTGGTGCCTTAGTAAACGTAGATGGGCAGTTAGTTGGTATCAACACAGCTATTGCTTCTCCTACCGGTTCGTATGCCGGTTATTCATTTGCTGTTCCATCTAACATTGTAAAGAAAGTGATTTTCGATTTGCAAAAATTTGGTGTTAGTCAGAGAGGATTCTTAGGTGTTTCTATCCGCACAATGGATGATAAAACCGCGAATGATATGGGCTTTGATAAACCCATAGGTGTTTATGTTGATGGTGTAAACAAGGGTTCTGCCGCAGAGATAGCAGGGTTGAAGAACAAGGACGTGATTACGAAAATTAACGGCATTAGCGTAAACTCTTCGCCTGAGTTGCAGGAACAGGTAGCAAAGCATAGCCCGGGTGACAAATTAGATGTTGAATTTATCCGCGATGGAAAAACTTCTTCTGCTTCTGTGCAGCTAAAGAACAAATACAACACAGTAGCGCAGGTTGATAATTCAAAAGATATTCTGGGTGCATTAGGTGTAAAAGTTGAAAATCTTTCTGCCAATGAAATGAGAAGTCTTGGTTTGGAAGGCGGAGTGAAAGTGACCGAATTACAGAATGGCAAGCTGAGTGAATTCACCGATATTCGTAAGGGTTTTATCATTACTCAAATTGACGATGAAGCAGTAAGCAATGTAGAAGACTTCGTAAACATGCTTAAAAACAAAAACGGGAAAGTGTTGGTAGAGGGAATTTATCCGAACAAGCCAATGAGTTATTTGTATGCATTTAGAATGTAACAGCTAAATAGAGTTTAGGTTTAAACAAAAGCGCCCCGTAGTAGGGGCGTTTTTATTTAAAGGAAGATGGCTTATTGAAAATTCTATACAACCCTAATTACCATTAGCATCTGTTTTAACTATCATCACATCATTTAAATAGCGGTTGGTATCAGAAAAGCCGGCAAAGATGTAACCGCCATCAATAGTTTGTTTACAGGAGTAACCATAATCATCGCCTGTGCCGCCAAAAGTTTTATGCCATTGTTCATTACCTGTGCTGTCTGTTTTTATCAAATAAAAATCACGATCGTTTATTTTGTTTCTAAAACTTCGGGTAAAGCCGCCAATAACATAGCCGCCATCGTCAGTTTGCTCTACAGAGCGTCCGTGGTCTTCATCGGTTCCGCCAAAAGTTTTCTGCCAAAGTTTTTTTCCTTTGGCATCGGTTTTAATCAGAAATATATCTTCAGTTTTGTTGCTGATATCACCTGTAACTATAAATCCTCCATCGGAAGTTTGACGAACACAGTTCGCTTTATCTGTATTTGCCCCGCCAAAAGTTTTTGTCCATTCTTCGGTTCCATCGGCACTAATCTTCAGCAAATAAATATCACCATCGGCATGTCCAAAGCTTAGTGTTTGACCAGCAACAACATATCCGCTATCAGTTGTTTGGTAAATGGAAAAAGCTACATCAGAGCCATCGCCTCCGTAGGTTTTTTCCCAAACCATATCGCCTGACGCATTTGTTTTAACTATGTAAACATCACCTTCGCCCTTACCTGTTGTTGAACCGCAAATAATATAACCGCCATCGACTGTTTGCCTGGCAGAGTAGCCAGAGGAAGCTGCCGATTTTTTGCCATAGGTATTTGCCCATTGCAGATTACCTTTAGCATCCGTTTTCACGAGAGCCATATAGGTGCCTTCGAACGAATAGTAACCACCCATAATATATCCGCCATCAGTGGTAGGGTAAATGCTTTTGCAAGTGGCATCGCCACCCTCGCCAAGTTCTTTTTCCCATTGGTGATTTCCCCATCTATCAAACTTTACCAGATATACCCTCCTGTTGGCATGAGACGGGGTGGTAATACCCGCTACAATATAGCCCTCATCGTTAGTTTGCAGCACATTATATACTTCATCGCCCGAATCGGTACCAACCATTTTCTGAAAACTTTTCTGCGCTATTGATTCATAACAAAGCACTGACAGAATAAGCAGAGAAACAATTATTCTATTCATATTATCATTTTGAAAATAAATGTAGTAATTTTTGTAGCTGTGCTATGCAAAACTTTGCCAATTGCTAAGCATAGCAGACCTGAAGGATTGAGTAAAGAAAAATTCCTGAGTTACTAATAAAAGGCAGGCGCTTATTTATGAAAGAAAGTGTAGTGCTTGCAATGGCGATTCGGGAAACGATTCAGATAGCGGCACTTCTTGCAGTTCTAGTTGCGGTGGAGGATGTGGTGGGGATTAGGTATGATACTCTACCTATGAAACTTCTTGCTCTTCTTCGGAAATATGCGGGAAGCAGGTTGGCTGCGAGCGGGGCGGGCTGCTTTGCCTTCTTCACCGGCTAAACCTAAATCAATTCTGCGCAAGATGATATCTGCTGAAAGCACTTTCACTTTTATCGCATCGCCTAACTGATATTTCATTCCACTTTTTGTGCCAACGAGGCGCACCATCTTTTCTTCATACATAAAATCTTCATCGCCCAATAACTCCACACTCACCATCCCTTCGCATTTGTTTGCCTTCATCTCCACAAATACTCCGCGCGCAATAACACCCGTAATAATTCCATCAAACTCCTCTCCTACTTTATCTTCTAAGAACTGAATCTGTTTATACTTAATAGCTTCACGCTCGCTATCCATTGCCTTGCGCTCCATCAGCGAACTGTTTTTGCAGCGCGCTTCCAGTTCCACCTTGGTAATTATTTTATCGCTGTTCTCTAATATTCCTTCGAGCAGGCGATGCACTAATACATCAGGATACCTTCGGATAGGCGAAGTGAAATGCGTGTAATGCTCCATCGCCAAACCATAGTGACCGATATTAGACGTAGTGTAAGCTGCCTTCGCCATACTACGAATGGCGAGTGTTTCTAATACATTCTGTTCGGGTTTGCCTACAATAGATTTTAATAAACTATTAAAAATTTCAGCCGCATCTTTTGGTTCTTTAAAGCGGATATTGTAGCCAAAGCGCGCAGCCACCGCGCTGAATATCTCCAGTTTGGCAGGGTCGGGCTTATCGTGAACACGATAAACGAAAGCGTTTTGCTTTTTATCCTTTCTCAATTTACCACCAAACCGCGCAACGGTTTCATTTGCCAGCAACATAAAATCTTCCACCAGCAAGTGAGCATCTTTACGCACCTTGAGCATGATGCCGGTGGGCTTTCCTGTTTCATCCATCTTGAATTTTACTTCTTCCTTTTCAAATGCAATAGCACCTTTCTTCAATCGTTTGGTACGGAAGTTTTTCGACATACGATTGAGCAGTTGCAGTTCTTCGACATGGTCGCCCTTACCTGTTTCAATCACTTCTTGCGCCTGCTCATAGGTAAATCTGCGTTTGGAATGAATGATAGTTCTTCCAATGGTGAAGTTGACAAGGTCAAATTTTTCATTCAGTTCAAAGATGGAAGAGAAGGTGAGTTTGTCTTCGTTCGGGCGAAGTGAGCAGAGAATGTTCGAAAGCTTTTCGGGTAACATGGGGCAAACTCTGTCGGGCAGATAAACTGAAGTAGCTCTGCGCTCTGCTTCTTTATCCAGTGCTGAACCCTCGCGCACGAAATAGGAAACATCTGCAATGTGAACGCCCACTTCATAATTGCCGTTTTCTAAGGTGCGAACAGAAATAGCATCATCAAAATCTTTTGCGTCTTCGGGGTCAATAGTAAAGGTGAGTATGTCGCGGAAGTCTATCCTCTTTTCTACTTCGCTTTTCGGTATAGCTTCGGAGTATTTAGCCAGCTCTTTATAAACTGCCTGCGGGAAATCAATGCTGAATCCATTGCTGATAAGAATCATTTTCATGTCCATATCGGAAGTAGTTACTCCCTTAATAGCTTCCACTACTTCGCCAATTGGTTTTGTGCCGTCTGGGTTCCAGTCGGTAACGCGTACAATTACACGCTCACCATGCTTAGCCCCATTGAGTGAATCAAGAGGAACAAATACATCGGTGTTGAGTCTTCGTTCATCAGCAATGAAAAAGGCAAACTTTTCAAGCACATCTACACGACCTGTAAAACTATCCTGCGCATGTTTGATGATTTCTACAATCTGTCCTTCAGGTCTTTTTCCGAAAGCGGTCAGACGAATTTTCACCTCATCGCCACTCATGGCATTGCCTACCCATCGCTGCGGAATGAAAATGTCTTTATCCATCTCATCCACACTTACA
>JBKJJB010000325.1:0-7567 GCA_046598235.1 Chitinophagales bacterium | reverse complement strand
TGATAACTTTCCACCGAAATGAAATTTGACAAAGAAATAATTGAGAGATTAAGTAAAGAGTTGGAGAATCCATTGCCTGGCGAAGAAGCACAGTATCGTATGGCTCCTTCGTATCGTCCACGATTGACAACCAAAGAAATTGAATTACTGCACCCAAGGGTTAGCGGAGTGATGCTATTGCTGTATGAAAAGCAGGGCTTGCTGAATATTGTTTTTACTCTGCGTAAACAATATGAAGGCGTGCATAGTGGGCAGATGAGTTTTCCCGGAGGGAAAAAAGATGAAGGAGATTTTGATTTGATTCAAACTGCTTTGCGCGAAACAAAAGAAGAAATTGGAGTAGGAGAGGAGAAGATTAAAATAATCGGCAAACTAAGTGAACTGTATATTCCACCAAGTAACTTTTTGGTTTATCCAACGGTAGGTTTTGCACAGAAGATTTTATCGTTTCAACCGCAACAGAGCGAAGTAGAAAAGGTGGTGGAGATACCTGTTGACTTTTTCTTAGATAGGAGTAATGTGAACCTGCAAGCAGAGATTAAACTCTTTAACGGGACCACTGTTCGCGCCCCAGCTTACATCTATAATGAGCATATTATTTGGGGTGCTACTGCTATTATGCTTAGTGAATTTAGCTTTATACTGGGAAAGCTAGCTGCGGAGTAAGTAAACTTTTAGAAACAAAAAACGCCATCGTGAGATAGCGTTTTTTATGAATATCCTGAAATTAATTTGCCAAACGGGCAGTAAGATGATTACAACACCCCTTGCGGTTCCTGAAATTACAGCAGTTGGCTATAGAGGTTATTCTTTAAGCAGCTTTATCCATCAGAAATTCAGCTACGTGAATATCCAATGCATGGCTAATCTTCTTTAGCGTGAGAAGTGTAGGATTGGTTCTTCCCGATTCTAATCTTGACATGCTGGCGGTATCAAAATTGCATATAGAAGCCAACTTACTTTGCAGCATGTTTTTTTCTAATCTTTTCTGGCGGATTCTGCTTCCTAGTTCAACTAAAAATTTTTCGTTTTCCATGGGGTAGTATTTTAATTGGTTAATTAGTGATGCAAGTTTAAACGCCATTTGGCATGTTATATAAAGCAATAGTCATTATGTGCTGTGACAGTCGTCATAGTGGGATATGATTTTTGTCATATAAGGCAATTTAAACTAAATGATAAAAGATGGGGTAGTGTGACTGTTAGGCTTGAAATTTCTCTCAAGCATTAAAACTTGTCTTTCTTCATATAAATGGCAATCTTTAGCGCACTTTAATATGAAAATGGAACTACCAGGACATAGAACAATACCTGACCGCACCAATATTGTGAGGGAGGATGATAGTGTGGTTAAAAAGGAATTTCGTAAGTATTCTTTTGTAATGGCACTCATTATTATAGGTACTGCAGGTTTCAGTATGCTTGGGTGGATATTTGATATAGAAATATTTAAACGCCCTTTACCGGACTTAGACGCAATGAATCCAATGTCTGCCTTAGCATGGATTTTTTTAGGACTGTCACTTTTTTTGCAAGTAGATAAATATTCCTCGAGTAATTCATTGTTAATCTCAAGAATATTAGCGGTTATAGCTTCTATAGGAGGAGTTTTGAGGTTAGCTGAAATTGTTACCCACTATACCATTCGAGTTAATTATTTGTTCTTTTCAAATGTAGCAGGCGACAATGCTGCTGATGCCGACTCCATGCACATGTCATCGGCAACTGCCCTAAGTTTAGTATTGATTGGTTTAACTCTTTTTCTCTCCTCGTTCGAGAACAAACGCATTAAATATTTCGGTAATTACTCAGCTCTTGTAGTTTTTGTAATAGGTCTATTCTCAATCATTGCTCATGCTTATCAGGTACACGAGCTCACCGGCTTCCTGATACATTTTTCTATGTCTATTTATACGGCTTCCTGCTTTTTCCTGATTTCGCTGGCGGTAATGTTTGTGAATAGTGAAGTAGGGTTTATGCGCACTTTCAGCAGCCATTATTTAGGAGGAACCATGTCGAGGCTGCTTATTCCATCTGCTATACTTATTCCGTTGTTTTTAGGTTTTGTGCGGCTGTTAGCTAATTGGCGATACGCCATTAGTGTTGAATTGGGGGTTACTCTTCTCATCAGTTCAATCATTTTCATCTTTTATGCATTAATATGGTTTCTTGCAGCAGCACTTAACAGAAGTGATATTGGACGAACGGCTGCAGAGGCAAAACTTCGAAAACTAAATGAAGACTTAGAGCAAAAAATTAAGACAAGAACGGATGAATTGGATAAGAGTGAAAAACGGTTTCGCTCACTGGTAGAAAATAATGATGACATTATTGCGCTGTTGGATGAAGAATTAAAATCTATTTACCGCAGTCCGTCAGCAGAACAAATTACCGGCTGGACAGATGAGGAGAGAGGATTAATTAGCGGATTAGCCTTGATACATCCTGACGATAAAGAAACGATCGCAGAGATAGTTAAAGCAGCACTTAATAATCCTGGTAAGGTTTATAATATTACAATGCGAACGAAAAAAAAGAACGGAAGCTACATCTGGCTACAAGGAACTATTACCAATAAATTTAACGACCCGAGTGTAGGGGCTATTATATCAAACCTGCAGGATATAACCTTACGCAAAGAAGCAGAAGAAAGACTCGCAAAACTCCATGAAGAGCTGGAAAATAAAATAGCAGAACGAACTGCAGAGTTACAGAATGCTATTAAGGACCTTGAATCTTTTGGCTATACTGTTTCACATGATTTGCGTACTCCTCTACAGGTTATTAGCGCATACTCGTCTGTGCTGGCGAAAAAACACTGTGCGGCTAATGATGCCGATGCGCAAGCTATCGTGCAGGAAATAAAAGATTATACCCGGCAGATGTCGAGAATTATTGAAAGCCTGTTGCATCTATCGCAATCGGGGCGAGAGGTTATTGAGAAGATAAAAGTGGATATGAATGAGATGGTAAGTAAAGTTATTGCAGAATTAAAAGTTGTGAATAAGGATGCTATTACCGAACAAAAGATAAATCCGCTACCACCTGCTTTTTGCGATGAAGGACTTGTTAAACTTGTTTGGATGAATTTGATTTCGAATGCCATAAAATATTCGCGTAAAGCAATACACCCTTTTATAGAAATAGGTGCAAATGAACTAAACGGAGAAACTGTTTACTATGTAAAAGATAATGGAGTCGGATTCGACATGCAGGATGCCGGTAAATTGTTTGGTGCATTTCAACGTTTGAATCAGGCAGCTGAATTTGAAGGCAGCGGAATTGGTTTGGCCATTGTTCATCGTATTGTTACAAGGCACGGAGGAAGAATTTGGGCAGAATCGAAAAAAGATGAAGGCGCAGCTTTCTACTTTACACTTGCACCCAAACAGGAGAAAGCACCTTGATAATTTTTCTGTTATTCCATTTAGTTACATATAGATTTGCAGGGAGAAGATGAACTGTGTATGAAAAAGAAAATACTTTTAATAGAAGATAGTAATGGCATTCGGAAAAGCGTTACCCAACTTTTAGAACTTGCTGACTACGAAGTAAAAGCTGTGCAAAACGGAAAGGAAGGGGTTGATGTAGCTATTAAAGAAATTCCTGATCTTATTATTTGCGATATTTCTATGCCGGAATTAGATGGCTATGGTGTCCTTCTACTGTTGAGTAAAAATGCTAAAACTGCACATATCCCTTTCATATTTATTACAGCTAAAACAGACCGTGCAGATTTTAGAAAGGGAATGGAAATGGGCGCAGAAGATTTTATTACTAAGCCGTTTGATGATGTAGAATTGCTGAACGCTATTGAAGCCCGTTTCAAAAAGAAAGAATTATTGAAAAAAGAATTCGCTTCGGGGATGCAGAGCATCAATGCATTCTTAAATCAGGCGAAAAGTTCAGAAGGAAACGAGCTTAAACTTACCCAAAACAGGGAAGTTAAATTCTTCAGCAAAAAGCAGATAGTGTACAAGCAGGGGTTTGCTCCGCAGTGCTTGTATTATGTGAACAAAGGCAAAATAAAAACCTTTAAGCTGAACAATGACGCAAAAGAATTGATTACAGCAATTTACAAAGAGGGAGATTTTATGGGTTATAGGGTTTTGTTAGAAGATATTCTATACCCTGATAATGCCGAAGCGATGGAAGATGCTGAGTTAATGATTATTCCTAAAGAAGAATTTATTTCACTCATTAATCGCGACATTCAGCTTGCAAAAAAGTTTATTAAAATGCTTTCAAAAGATGTGGCGGAGAAAGAAGAGCAACTGGTTAGTCTTGCTTATAATTCGTTGCGGAAGCGAATAGCTAATGGGTTGTTATTGGTATATAATACCTACAAGAAAGAACACACGGATAAACCTGCTCTTGAAATTTCGCGCGAAGATTTAGCGCAGGTGGTAGGCACAGCAACTGAATCAATTATCCGCACACTCAGCGATTTTAAGACGGAGAAACTGATTGAAATCAAAGAAGGAAAAATCAGCATACTGGATGAAGCAAAATTGAAGAGTCTGATTAATTGATTCTTTTTTCAGCACTTAGTTTCACTCCCTTTTAGTTGAATTGCTGCATTAACCAAGTTAAATAAACAATCGTTTTTATTGTTTCATATTTTGGTTTTTCTATTTTCGGATACATTACAAACTCATTGAGAATAAAGTCTACCCTGTTTATTCTATTGGTCGTAACTGTTTTTTCCCTGCAGGCTCAGTTGCATTTGGGGAAGTCGAAGGATGATTTAATTGCGCGTTTGGGAGATAACTATGTAAGTGTATTTGATGGCTCGGGCAACGAGGTAATTGCCTATATCAATGAAATTAAAGACCATCCCAAATTCGGAAACTACACGCTGTATTCTCTTTATGTTATGGAAAATAAATTATGCATCATGCAGCAGAGTGTGATGCCTGTTTCTCAAAAGGAAGAAATCATGGCAGGATTTAACTCACTGTATGAGAAAATCGGGGATTTGGTTTGGAAGTCGAAGGAAGGTATTTACTACCTGTTATCTTTCGACAGAGAAAGTCTTCGAATGAAGCTAATGAGTGATAGTGTTTATAGCCGCTATTCGCATTAAAATCCATCCTTCGTTTCCAACATCGAAACTCCCATTAAAAACTCATCGGCTTTGCGCGCACATTCTCTGCCTTCACTGATAGCCCAAACTACCAGCGATTGTCCCCTGCGCATATCACCACAGGAAAATACCTTTGGATTTTTAGTGCGGTAATCATCAGCAGCAGTTTTAATATTTCCCCGTTGGTCTAATTCTAAATTCAGTTCATCAATCATCCCTTCTTTTTCAGGATGAAGAAAGCCCATTGCCAGCAATGCTAACTCACATGACATTTCTCTTTCTGAACCTGCTACCTCAGTAAAACTTTTTAATGAACCATTAGGATTTAAACTCCATTCTACATCGGCAACTTTCAATGCTTTCAAATTTCCTTTTCCATCACCAATAAATTCCTTAGTGGTAATTCCCCATTTGCGTTCGCAACCTTCTTCGTGCGAAGAAGTTGTTTTGAGCAGCATCGGATAAGTAGGCCAAGGCATTTGCGGAGTGCGTGAAACAGGAGGCTTGGGTAGCAATTCAAATTGAGTAATTGATTTTGCACCTTGTCTGTTGGATGTTCCTACACAGTCTGAACCGGTATCACCTCCTCCAATCACTATCACATTTTTTCCTGTGGCAAGAATGGCTTCATCTTTAAAAGCAATATTGCTCACTCGCTTATTTTGTTGTTTCAAAAATTGCATGGCAAAATAAACTCCCTTCAAGTCTCTTCCCGGTATATCAAGATTGCGCGGAACGGTGCTTCCTCCTGAAAGAATAACCGCCTGATGGTCGTTGAGTAAATCTTTTATAGAAACATTTACTCCCACATTAGCATTGCACTCAAACTTAATGCCTTCCTCTTCCATCAATTTAATTCTGCGGTCAACTACCCACTTCTCTAATTTGAAATCGGGAATGCCATACCGAAGAAGTCCTCCTGGTTTATCGTCTCTTTCGTAAACAGTAACGGAATGTCCCGCATAATTTAATTGTGCAGCAGCAGCCAATCCGGCAGGACCGGAACCAACAACAGCAATTTTATTTCCGCTTCTTACTCTTGGTATCTGCGGTTTTACAAAACCTTTCTCAAAAGCAATTTCGATAATATGTTTTTCAATTTCTTCAATAGTAATTGCCGGTTTATTGATGCCGAGTACACATGCTTCTTCGCAAGGAGCAGGACAAATTCTACCTGTAAACTCAGGGAAGTTATTGGTGCTGTTTAAAATGTTGTAAGCGTCTTCCCATCTTTCATCAAACACAGCATCATTAAATTCGGGAATGAAATTTCCCAACGGACAACCGTTATGACAGAAAGGAACTCCGCAATCCATGCAACGTGCTGCCTGCTTGTTCAATTTGTCATCAGGGAAACGCTCTACAAATTCTTTGTAATTATTCACGCGCTGCTTTACAGGAACTTTGGCAGGTAATTCTCTTGTAAACTCTAAAAATCCGGTTGGCTTTCCCATTCTATTAATATCCTATCTGAGTACTTTTTCTAATTTCTTTTTCTTAGCTGATAACGCTTCTTTGTAATCTATCGGGAACACTTTTACAAAATACTTCAGGTGTTCATCAAAGTCTTTCAGTATTAAATTAGCTACTGAACTGCCCGTATAATTGAAATGATTTGAAAGCAGTTTCCTCAACACTACTACATCTTCTTCATCGAGAGTTTCGAGATGTACCATTTCGGTGTTGCACATCTTCTCAAAATTTCCTTTGATGTTATACACGTAGGCAATTCCTCCGCTCATTCCTGCTGCAAAGTTTCTACCGGTTTCTCCCAAGATAAGAGCGGTTCCACCAGTCATATATTCGCAGCCGTGGTCGCCAACTCCTTCGACAACCGTAGTAGCTCCCGAATTACGAACGCAGAAGCGCTCTCCTGCTTTACCTCTTATGTATGCTTCGCCCGAAGTAGCACCATAGAAAGATACATTACCGATAATGATATTTTGTTCAGGAACAAAACCAGCGTTCTTATCGGGATAAATAATCAGTTTACTTCCCGATAATCCTTTGCCGAAATAATCATTGGCATCTCCTTCCAATTCAAAAGTGATTCCCTTGGTGCTGAACGCTCCAAAACTTTGTCCCGCAGAACCTTTGAATTGAATGTGAATAGTATCATCGCTCAACCCATCTTTACCATACTTCTTAGTTATTTCGTTAGAGAGAATGGCACCTACTGCTCGGTCAGTATTTTTCAAAGCAAACTTTGCTTTTACCGGCTTACCTGTTTCCAAAGCAGGTTTAGCAATTTCCAATAACGAAAAATCTAACACACCTACAAGACCGTGATCCTGTTCTTCCTGTTTATACAAAGCAGTTGATTCAGCGGCTGGCTCTTTATACAACACAGGTGAAAGATCAATCTTCTGATGTTTCCAGTGTTTGATGTTTTCCCGCTTGGTTAAGTAATCAGCTTGTCCAACCATTTCATTCACTGTTCTGAAACCCAACTCCGCCATAATCTCTCTTAACTCTTGAGTT
>JBKJJB010000109.1:0-6464 GCA_046598235.1 Chitinophagales bacterium | reverse complement strand
TTAATCGTTAAAGAGTTATTGGTTAACAGTAAATACAAGCAAAGCAAACTTAGAATTTTTTGCCTGTTGCTTATTCTACAACAGTAACTTTCACCATGTTAGCCCGTCCGCGAATTTTAAGTGGCATTGTTCCAATATTTACTACCACATCATTTGATTTTAAAAGATTATTCTCTTTCAAAATTCTAATTACATCGCTTATAGTTGTATCGCTATCAACAAAGCGGTCGTAATAAAACGCGCGAACACCCCAACATAAACTAAGAGAGTTGAGCAAATCTGTATTCTCCGTAAAAATGAAAATGTCAGCTCGGGGGCGGTAGCTGGCAAGCATAAAAGCTGTATAGCCTGAAAAGGTCATTCCTAGAATTGCCTTTGCTTCTAAATCGGAACTGATTCGTGCAGCGCTGTAGCAAATAGCATCGCTCATAAAAGACTGAGAGGTGCTTTCGGCTTTTAATTCTTTATCGTAAATAATATTGGCGTGTTCAATATTGGTGACAATCTTGCCCATTATTTGAATTACCCGAACCGGATGTTTTCCTATGGATGTTTCCCCGCTCAACATGATAGCATCGGCACCGTCAATTACTGCATTTGCAACATCTGTTATTTCCGCACGGGTGGGGTTAGGGTTTTCAATCATGCTGTCCATCATCTGAGTAGCCACTACCACCGGCTTGGCATAGCGTATGCAGCGCGAGATAATATCTTTCTGTATCAGGGGCATTCTTTCCTGCTGCACTTCCACTGCTAAATCGCCACGCGCAATCATAATGCCATCACTCACTTTTATAATTTCATCCAACTCTTTAAGGGCTTCGGGCTTTTCAATTTTTGCCATCACCTTCATGTAGGAGTTTTTTTTGCCGATGATTTTCTTTAAGTCAATTACATCTTGTGGCGAGCGCACAAAGGAAAGCGCAATCCAGTTTACTCCATTTGCCATAGCAAACTTCAAATCCTTTTTATCTTTTTCAGTAAGCGAAGGAACAGTTGTTTTTGTATCGGGAAGATTGACTCCTTTGTTGCTGCTAATCTTTCCGCCTGTAATTACTTTTGCTTTTATCTTATCTTTTCCATTAGTAGAAATAACCTTGAGTTCTATTTTCCCATCATCAATTAAAATAGCATCGCCCGGTTTTACTTCTTTAGGAAGAGCATGATAACTGATGTAAAGTTTCTTGAAAGTGCTTTCGCACACTTTATTGGTAATTTCTACTTCCTGACCTTGCTCCAACACTTCCATGTTATCGCGCACTTCGCCAATACGAATTTTCGGTCCTTGTAAATCTGCAAGGATGGCAATGTTCAATCCATGCTCATTATTTATTTGGCGAACTTTTTTATATCCTTCTATGTGCTGTTCGTGAGTGCCATGGCTCATGTTAAACCGAAAAGCATCTACTCCACCGCTCACCATGTCCTCCATAGTTTCGAGGGTACTACAGGCAGGTCCGTAGGTGGCAATTATTTTTGTTTTGTTGATTCTAATTTTCATACTTCGTTGAACTCCTATTTGAATTTTCTTGTATTTATTAATCGCTGTGAAGGTCGTTCTTCTTCGTACACTAAACGTTCTTTACTCTTTATTTTTTTTACGGGGACTTCCGCAGTCATCATTACTTCGGGAAACCGTTTGATGCCTTCTATCAAAACGCTTACTTCCTCTGTTTCGTATTTGCCATTTATCTGAACAATATAATCGAAGTTGGAAACTTCGGGCAACAATACTTCGCCTAAGTTCTTATTGGCAAAAACAATGAATTGGTTTTTGTCACTTTCTTCTCCGGCTTTAAAAACACTGTATTCTGTTTTGCGGGAGCGGTCGGTGGATTCAAAAATTAAGTCGGTGAGTTTTCTGAAATCGCATTGAAGAAACTGATTGAGATAATGGCACAGTTTATATTCCCGCAACGAAGAAGCAATGCCCACTAATTTATAGTTGGTGGAGAGTTCGTTTTTTATTTTTCTATCGGCCACTATGCAAAGGAATAAAAAGTTAATCGCTTATGATTTACGTAATAACAAGCTTTGTAAAGGAAAGCACAAATTCCACAGTGTAAGAATGGGTTGTCAACTGCTTGACGTAAGTTGTATAGATGCCTACCTTACCTGTGTTCGCTGTTAGCTGAATAACCTAAAACCAAAATACCATGAAAAAATTAAACAAAATTATCGGAGCCGCCTTAGTAACCCTTTCGCTTAACTCTTTTGCGCAAGAATGCCCCGTAATGTCGGGTGAGTATTTTATAGGCAAACACGAAGAGTCGGATTTCAACACCATTGGCGGGGCGTTTGCTGCGTTGGAATGTGGCGGTGTGGAAGGTCCGGTTACTTTTCATATTGCAAGCGGAGTATATAATGAGCGAGTTGCTCTTACAGGAGTAAGCGGTGCTTCGGCTTTAAACACTATCACTTTTACTTCAGAATCGGGTGTGAGTTCGGATGTTACTATCGGTTATGATAAAGGTGATGCCACTTTAGTATTAGTAAATGCTGCTTTTGTTTCGTTCGAAAATATGACCATTGACCATAAGACAGCTACTTACGGAAACTGTATGCGCATTGATGGCGGAGCAAGTAATCTTCATTTTAAAGGCATGGTATTTAACGGAGTAGAAATGCTAAGAACAGGTGTTACTAACGCAACAGTTTACTTTACTTCTATGGCTTCGAAAAGCGAAATTGCTTTTAATGAATGTGAAATGAACAACGGAAGCATGGGTATTTGCAAAGAAGGTGTGAAGGATGGCGCTGCTGACAGCAAAACTTCTATCCATAAAACGATGTTCTTTAACCAGCACGAAGCAGGTATTGCTTTGGCAAATGAAGACGCTCCTGCAATTACGGAGAACACTATCAACACACTTTCGAACTACAAAAACTTTACTGCCCTGCGCTTAGAGAATGTGTCGAACCAGATGGTGGTTACAAAAAATGCGGTAACTACTTCGGGCAGTGCCACGGGTTTAGTAATGAACAATTGCGTAGCGAAAGCAGATGCTACCGGGCAGATAACTAACAACAGTTTTACCATAGCAAGCAGCCACAATGCTTACGGAATGATGATTACGGGCAGCACCAACCACCAGGTATTTGAGTTTAATAAAGTGAAACTTAGCGTGAATGCAGCCGATGGTTCTACACAAGCATTTTGTAAGAACACAACTTCGGGCAACGATATTTATTTAGAGAACAGCATCTACCTTGATTCTAACAAAGGTGTATACACGGTGTTTGGAAATTCTTACAAAGATCATTCATCGGCTAAAAATGCTTCTGTTCTTTCTGCATCGGCAGATGGGGTAAGTGCAGAATAAACTTCTTCTATAAAATAACAAGCAGCACCTACGGCAGGCTGGCTCCATGTTTTTTTATTCACTAAACGGTTCGGGAAATTTCCTGAACCTTTTTTTGTTTTAGAAGAAATTTATAATTGGCTACATTTTCTTTGATGTTGGAGAATACTTAAAAGTATAAGTAACCGTAAGCAGAAGATAACGCTTGAGCACCTGTGTTTTGGTGTCCTCTATATATGTTTCGGTAATATTTCGGCTAATGCCGCTGTTTTGGTTCAGAATATCGTTTACGCTGGCGCGCACATCCAGCGATTGGTCTTTGAGGAATTTATAACCCAGCGCAGCATTCCATAAAAATATGTTTTGGTTAAAGCCCGAAGCAATGCCGGTGTAAAGCGTGTTCTGCAAACCGGTATTAAACACAAAACCTTTCCAGAATTGCCAGTTGAATTTGACGTTTGCATTATGAGTGAAATAATTGTTATCCGAATTAGTTTGCAAACTATTCTTCACAATATTGTAGTTGGCATTGTAGCCAATGGTGAAATCTATCTTCTCGCTGATGTTGCTGCTCAACACAAAGCCGCCATTAATGCCGTAGGTGTTTGATAAATTTAATTGCTCATTTATAAGCCCTGGTAAGCGGCTGTAGGTAAATCCGGCATTGAGATTAAAGTTGCTTTTGATTTTAGTAATAGGAAAGCCGTAGGTGAAGAAACTGTTTACAGTGAGGTTGCCATTCAAATTTACAGGAAGCTTTAACTGCGAGCCACTGCGAAGTATTATTTCGTTATTCAGCAAAGTATCTTTAGTAGCAATAATAGTAGAGTTGCCGATATAGTTCTGTGTGTAGTTAGCTGAAGCAAAAGCAAAAAATGTTTGCCCCTTTTTGGTATTGGTATATCCATAACGCGTCATTAAAAAATGCCGGTAAGATTGTTTCAAATCAGGATTTCCGACACTCAATAAAAGCGGGTTGCTGTTGTCAATCACGTTCTGCAACTGCGAAATAGAAGGCGCATCGGTAGAAGTGCGGTACATTACCCGCAGGTTGCTTTTATCTTTAAACTTATAGCTAAAAGTAGCCGTTGGCAGTATATTGTAAAAACTGCGATTGGTATTATATGGATAAGGAAAAACAGTCGCCCCGGTAAGCAAAGCGTACTGCCCCGTTACTCCTACCATAAAATTAAACTGCTCGCCTTTAACGCGATAGTTAGCGGTGGCACGCTGAGTCATGTAATCGTTATCGTATTTGTTTGAGAGAATAGTATCGAGCAAAGAATAATTGAGGGAAGCAGTATCAAAATTGAAAGTTTCCTTATCGGCTTTGTTCCAAGTGTACGATGGCTCATAACTGAGTTGAACCATTCCGCTTTTACCCGCAGGTTCGGTGTACGAAATATTTCCGTTCACCTTATAACTCGTGCCGGCAGAATTGGTTTGTTGGTCGAGCGTAGAAACATCGCTTGTATCTATATAAGAGTTTAGTGCATACTGAGAAGCATTGCCTGCTTTGTTGTTGATGGCGGTTGCTACATTAAAAGAAATTGTTCTGTAGCGTTTTTTGAATTTATGCTGATACAACAAATCGCCCGAAGCATTGTAAGCCGAATTATGGGAAGTGTAATTGCTCTGCGTTCTGCTCAACACCACTCCTTCTGAAAAAAAGTTTTGTCCGTCAATAACATTCGTCTGTGAGTTTTTCTGGTAATTGAACTTAGGAGTAAAGATGAGTGAGTTCATAGAATCAATAATATACTCTAAGCGCAAACTAAAGCGGTGGTTCTGATTGTTACTACTCGTCTTATTTGTTTCGCGGTAAGTGGTAGAACTATCTCCCGCGTTGAAATAATTTCTGTTCAACTCGGTACCATTTATATTATTGGAGAGATTAAAAAAGTAACTGCCGCTTACTTTCACATTATTCTTCTTACCCCATATATCTGAGTAATTTAATCCTACAGAATGTGTAGTTGAGTTTCCGCCTTGCTGCCCTACCATAAAATTATTGGTAGCAGAGTTACCCATAGGTCCACCACCGCCCCTGCCTCCTCTTCCTCCAAAACCACCACCGCCCCGTTGCGTTGCACCGGTAAGCCCCAGCAAATCCTGCGAAGAAAAGTTTTGCTGATTCACATTGTTCGACATACCGATAAGCGACAGTCGTCTATTATCTTTAAACCAATTGATGCTGCCTCCTGCCGAGTACCGCGAATCGGTAAGATAACCGTAACCTGCATAAACTTTCCCGAATACAGAATTTGCTCCGCCTCTTGTAAAAATGTTCATTGACTTTTGCGAGTTGCCATCATCAAAACCCGTAAAAGAAGATTGATCATTCATCCGATCGAATACCTGTACACGGTCAACCACATCGGAAGGAAGATTTTTAAGTGCCAGTGTGGCATCGTCACCAAAAAATTCTTTGCCATCAATCAATACCTTTTTCACCTCCTCGCCTTGCGCTTTAATCACTCCACTTTCAGATGTAATACCCGGCATCTTGGTTACCAAATCTTCGGCTGTAGCATCTTTATTTGTTTTAAATGCATTGGCGTTATACTCCGATGTATCGGCTTTCTGTTCTACGCGAACCTGGTTCTCTACAATGTTTACATCCTTTAGCGTAGTTGCCTTTTTAGACAGGGCGATTGTATTGAGATGCAGGTCGGCATTAGTTACAGACACCTGTTGCTCATAGTTTGTGTAGCCGATATAATTCATAGTGAGATTATACAAGCCCGCAGAAAGATTGGTGAATTCAAATTTGCCGTCAATGTCGGTGGCGGTTCCTTGCCAATGAGCAGAATCGATTATAGAAGTAAGTTTTACAGTAGCACCAATAAGAGGAGTGCGGTTGTAAGAATCTGTAATGATTCCGTCAATTTTATTTTGCGCATTGACTGAGAAGAAGGCAAACGATAAGATGATACTTAATGCAATTAGATTTCCATTGCGGTGATTCTTCATGCTACAAATATGTACTGCATAAGCGAATGAGTGAAACCAATTGAGGAAAATTGGGAATAGATTTTACGGAGGTCATTTTATTCATCAGTTGATTTGTTTTGCAATAGCTATAATCGGATACAGCCGCACCGGAATAGATAAAAAGCAATGACTCCGTTTAAGAAGTTTTATCAACACAACAATTCAGTA
>JBKJJB010000419.1:0-4094 GCA_046598235.1 Chitinophagales bacterium | reverse complement strand
AATACCTATTCCTTGTTCCTGAATACCTATTCCTAATTTGTGAATACCTATTCTGTATTTATGAATAGCTATTCTGTATTTATGAATACTTATTCTTTATAACTGAATATGTATTCTGAATAGATGAATAAGTATTCGTAAAATAGGAATACCTATTCTTTTATTGTGAATATCTATTCCATAGTTCTGAATACGTATTTCTTATTTCAGAATATCTATTCAGACATTTATTCGGCTTCAATTTCATTCAAAATAGTTGTGTTTTTGGTAAAAACTGCTTTATTTTGGTTACGGTATCTCTAATTGTAAGTTTAAATACACCGCTTATGCCTAAAGATTATATCCCTCGCCCAAATGCTCAGTTCAACATCTTTCAAAAAAATTTAGTGCAGCACACCGTTGCCAATGCAGTGGCTTGGAACATACCTGCGGGCGAAGTGAACGCGCTTGCCGCGGCTTCTGCCACCTACGGAAACCTCTATAAGATTATCAGCAATAAGGGCGACCGCACCAAGTCGCAAGTGCTGGAGCACAATTTGTTTCGAAAAACGTACGAAGCCGATTTGCGGAAGTTTGTAAATAATTTTCTGCGCAACAACGAAGCCCTTACCGCGGGCGAGCTTACTAATATGAGCATACCGCAGCGAAGTAAAAAGCGGAGCAGCCGCTCTGCCATTACCGATTCGCCTGTGCTTATTGTGGAGTCTATCCCCGGTGCTTACCTGCGGTTTTTGTGCAGGCGACAAAACCATGAGGGCAGGGCATCTATCCACCCCGAGAGCGATGGTGTAGAACTGCGTTTTTCTATTGGCACCGAATACCTCGATTATAACCACGCCCAGCATATACTCGTTCGCAAGCACGCGCATATTCGCTTACCCGTTAAACCCGAATGGCGCGGAAAAACCCTTTACGCCTTTGCCCGCTGTGTAAACTTAACTGACGACAGCCGCAGCAGCCCTTGGTGCGATGTGGTGATGCAGGGGGTGTATTGAGGCAGAAGAATAATTTTTTCCGTTTGTTGGAGGAAGGGGTTAGTTTTATAGGAGAATTGAAAAGGGATGAAAAGAAGTTTACTGTTTATAATTTGCAGTTTAATGTTAGAGGTTGGTATTTCTCAATCTTGTACAACTTCTTACTACTCATACAGCGATACTATTTGTGATGGTGACGCAATTAGTTTTGGCGGTGATATAATCGGCAATCCATCGGAAGGAATTTACATTGACACCCTACAGAAATCCGATGGCTGTGATAGCATAATAACCCTGCACCTTACATTTCATCAGTTCAATCCCGTTATAACACATCTTTCCTTTGATACATTAATGGTTACTGGAATTAATCGAATTCAATGGGCAAATTGTTTGACGGGTGAAATTTTAGTTGGAGATACATTTCCCATTTTTGTTCCTAGCGTACTTGGAGTATATGTTGTAGTTGATGTTGAAATGGATTGTGGAATACTTTTTTTCTGCGGTACTGATACAGCCGGTCCTTTAGGTATGCAACAATTAGATAAAATCATTTATTCTCTCTCCCCCAACCCCGCCACCAACAGCGTTACTATAAGCATAGATGAAACAGTTAGTGGTCAGACGACTTTAAGTCGTCCGACCACTATTACCATTACCGATGTAACGGGTCGGGAGATGATGAAGTCGGTTATTCAAATCCGCAATTCGCAATTCGACCTCCGCAATTTTCCCAACGGAGTTTACTTTGTTACCGTAACCGCCAATGGGGCGCGCGTGGTGCGCAAGTTGGTGAAGCAGTAAGGCAACGCTTCTTTGCTTTTCGGCATCTACTAATAAATCTTCACCTAAATCCACACCATGAAAAAATTTACTCTACTCTCTGTCGCCATTGTTTTTTCTATTCAGCTTTTATCAGCAACCAATCGCGAAGCAGTTACTAAACTTGCCCATGTAAACGCAGAATGGCATAAACAAAACGATGCCGCACAATTTTTAGATGCACCTCTTTTGAGCGGTAACAAAACCTACACCCAATGGATTGCCACCCATTTAATGCTGGTTGAAAAGACGCTGCGGAGCAGAAGCGTGGCTCATCTTTCTCCCCTGCAAATTGATAACCGAATGAACTGCCTCAACCAATTGCATAGCTATTGGCTAGCAGGTAGTTTTCCTATCAACAATTATGTGAGTTATAAAACGCCTGTATTTATCGACCGCCACGGAACTCACTGTGCCGTTGGCTACCTGATGATGACAAGCGGCAGCGATGATTTGGCAATGCAAATAGATAAGGAACAGAAATTCGCTTATGTGCATGAAATAAAAACTGCCGGTGTAAAAGAATGGGCTGATGAAAATGGTTTCACTCTCGATGAATTGGCTTGGATACAGCCGGCTTATTGTTTTTCTTTCTGCTCTCAGGACGAGGTAAGAAATGTAAGTTGCTATAACGGTAACGATGGTTGTGTCGGGGCTCCGACTATTACTACCGGAACACCACCGTATACCTTAGACTTCTATCCGGGGCATGATACAGTTGGTTCGTGCATCAGTTGCAACGGGTGCGACCTTATTGCGGGTGATTACACCATACGGGTTACAGATGCAATGAGCGCACATCAATATTTTTACTACACCATTACCCAACCCGATTCTTTTTCAAATACGGTGGCGGTTAATAATTCCTGCCATGCAGGAAACAACGGCATTATTAACTTAACGGTAAGCGGTGCCGTAGCACCCTATACTTTTTTTTGGAATGATTCTGTTATAACCAGAAACAGAAACAACCTTAGCGCAGGAACTTATTCAGTAACTATAACCGATGCTAATCTTTGCACGGCAACGGTTACTACCACCCTTACAGAACTTGATTCGGTATCGGTAACTATAAGCACTACCCCCGATAATGGCGGCTGCAATGGCTCGGTAACTGCTCATGCCATTGGTGGAGCGGGCGGCTTTACTTATTTCCTGAATAATGTTGCTCAAACAGATTCGACTGCTACCGGTTTATGCAGCGGTAACTATGCTTTTAAAGTATCGGACAGTAATGGCTGCGAGAAAACAGATAGTGTTACCATAGATTTTTCTACCGCTATAAAAAATGCAAACATTGAATCGGACATTACAATCTCCCCCAACCCCGCCACCAACAGCGTTACTATAAGCATAGATGAAACCATGCTCGGCAACAATGCAATTATAAGCGATATAACAGGCAGAAAGGTTTCGGCTGTTCCATTGTCAACTGTCAACTGCCAATTGTCAACTGATAATTTTTCTAATGGAGTTTACTTTGTTACCGTCACAAACAAAGAGGGCAGAAGTGCCACTAAGAAATTAATTATCAGTAAGTAAATGCCGGAAACAGAGATGCCATCGCTTAGGGCGATGGCATCTCTACATTTGTTGGGTGTTTTAAGCCGGATTCTTCACCAACTCCTGAAACTCTTCCACCGTTACTTCTTTCTCTTCGAGCTTTACACGGCTCTTGATGTAGAAGAGGGTTTTATCATCATAAAGTTGTTCGCGGGTTTGCGAAACCACTTTTTTATCGGCTAGTTGCTTTTGCACAAACTGCTCTACCCATTCCTGTCCTATGTCCTTCAATCCGTAGCCATATAACTGCTGAATCATGTTGGCGCGTACACGGTTGGTTATTTCTTCGTTGGTTATTTCAAGGTTCTGCTCTTTAATAATCTTCTTCGAAATTAAACTCCAGCGCAGCGACTTGGCAAAGCCTGGGTAGTCTTTCTCAATTTCTTCTTCGGTAACAGCTTGTTCGTTCGTGATGTTTATCCAACGCTTTAAGAAATCATCAGGCAGAGGGAAATCAACTTTCTCCATCACTGTCTTATAGATTTCGTTCACCAACAAGCTATCGGTTTGTCCGTCAAAATAAGTTTCGAGGTCGCTCTTGATGTTAGTGCGCATTTCCTCTTCGGTCTTCGGTCCGTTAGGTCCGTACACCTTTACAAAAAAATCTTCGTTGATAACCGCAGGCACCGAGCGAGTAATGTTGTTGAGTGTAAGGCGGAATTTGTCACCCACTTCGCTCAGCTTGCTAAGGTCGTTCATGTTCAACACGTTCTTGGCAATGGCTTCGCGGTCGCG
>JBKJJB010000405.1:0-4327 GCA_046598235.1 Chitinophagales bacterium | reverse complement strand
TTACTTGTTGGAGATAAACGATGGCACCGGTGATTGTATAGAAGTATGCGGAGAAGCCCGCTATGCCAACGATGCCAAAGGAATAAGTAACACACCGGGCGTGGTAAACAATGCTCAATTCTGCTCTTTAGAAGATCACTCTATGTATTTAGAAGCTACCCGCGCTATCCGCAGCGGTCAGGAGATATTTGTGAATTACGGTAAAGCATACTGGAAAGAGCTTCGCAAAGAGCAAATACTGTTAGCGGTGGGCAGCTAAGTCCTACAGGTTCCGTTTGCTTTAGAGTTGGAATGGGAGTGAGTATTAGGTTTTGAAGTTTTTTTACCCATCATCCATGTGGATAATATTCCACCCCGCCTCTATCCTTGCTATTCAAAAGTTTACATTTTTGACATCGCACGAAAAATTCGCACATGAACAAACTGCTAACCCTGATAATGCTGAGTTGCTTATTCAGCAATGCTTTCAGCCAGCAAGATTCCTCGGCAACACCCACTCAACCTGAGGTAAAGACCATTGAGAAGAGAACCGAAGGCAATAAGATTTACGGAACCATAACAGACGAGAAGGACGGTAGCCCCATGATGGCGGTAACCGTGCTGGTAAAAGGAACCACCAACGGCAGCCAAACCGATATAGATGGTAAGTATGAATTGTTTGTTGCAGCCGGCACTCACACCCTTGAGTTTACTTACATGGGCTATTCAAAGAGAAGTTTTCTGGTAACTATTCTTGAAGGAAAGGAAAAAAAGCTGGACGCTGTTATGGGCGAAGAAGTAAAGGAGATGGATATAGTGGTGGTAACAGGAAGCAAGTATGAAAAGAAGTTGAGTGAGGAAGTGGTTTCTATGGAAGTATTAAAAGCGGCTGTCATCAACCAAAACAGCGCGCGCATGGACGAAGCCATGAACAAGGTGCCGGGAGTAAACATGCTGGGTAAGACTATTGCCATCCGTGGCGGAAGCGGTTTTAGCGATGCCACCGGTAATCGTGTGCTTGCCCTGTTGGATGAAATGCCCATCATCAGCCCCGAAAACGGCAGCATTCGTTGGGAAACAGTGCCTATTGAAATGCTTGAACAGGTGGAGATTATTAAAGGGTCTTCTTCTGCACTCTACGGTTCATCGGCTCTTAACGGTGTGCTTAACATGCGCACTGTACAACCCAAAAAGGAAATGGTGAACAAGGTGCTTATCAACTATGGCTTATATGATGAACCCCGCCAACGCACCTGGAACTGGTGGTGGAAGAAGAAACACATTAAGCATAATGGCGATACAGTAGAACGGGTTCAGCACCCTATGTTCGGAGGTGGTCAGTTTCTTCACGCCAAGCAGTATGGCGATTTTGGTGTGGTAGTGGGGGCAGGATATAGCCAGGATCAGGGCTTCCGCCAAAATAATGATTTCAAAAGAGTAAGAATGAGTACCAAGTTGCGCTATACTCCGCACAAACTTGCCAATCTTACAGTGGGTTTAAACATGAACTTCTTTCACGAAAATCTAAAGGACTTTTTTACCGGTGCGGGTATAGCCACCAAAACCTACGTTTCTTCTTCAGGCGAAGTAAGAACCTCCACTCGCACCTTCAACATTGACCCTTACATTAACTATTACGATAAAAAGGAAAACAAACACAGCCTCAAATTCAGAATTTATCATACCATGTATAACTCCACTACCGGAGACAGCACCGTATCTAATCAATATTACTTCGACTATAGTTTCCTCCGCAAATTCAATAAGATTAACCTTACTATCATTACAGGTGCCAGCGGCTATTTCACCAATATTAAGGGCAAAACGTATGGTGATGACCCTAACGGCAAGCTATTCAACACCCGTATCGTTGGCAATGCAGCCGCGTATCTTCAAGCTGAAAAGAAGTTTTTTAACCGACTTATGCTAACCGGAGGTGTTCGTTTGGAATTTACTCAGTTAGATACCAGCATCGAGAAATATCCTTTCCACATGCTTAGTAAAAAGTTTAAGAAGGAAATCAAATCGCCTGTGGCTCCTTTATTCCGCTTCGGAATGAACTATCAGGCAACTGAAGGAACTTTCATTCGCGCTTCTATTGGTCAGGGATTCCGCTATCCTTCTATGGCAGAAAAATTTGTGCATACCATCCGCAGCGGAGCAGAAGTATTCCCCAATACTCAACTGCGCCCCGAAACCGGGTGGAGTGCCGAAGTAGGCATCAAGCAGGGCGTCAAAGTAAGCAAGTGGATTGCCTACTTTGACGTAGCGGGCTACATTATGCAATACACCGACATGATAGAGTTCCAGTTGTTTACCCCCGATTCAGGAGTGGTGGTAAACGGCATACCGTTTCAGGCGGTTAATGTGGAACATGCGCGTATAATGGGAGTGGAGTTGTCAGCCGTGGCTAATGGAAAAATATTCGGCATACCGCTTAATTTTCTTATTGGTTACTCCTATTTGCACCCCGAAAACTTAGACTATAATCCGGACGATCCTAACTCGGTAAAGATTCTCAAATACCGTATTCAGCATTCGGCTAAGGCAGATATACAAACCAACTACAAGGGCTTTACTGTCGGCTTGAGTGCCTTCTACAACAGCTTTATAAAGAATGTAGATAAAGGAGCCATTGGAGCACTTAGCGTTGTAAGAGATTTCCGCAAAACCCACAACAAAGGTGATTTTGTTATGGACATTCGCGCGGGCTACAGCTATAAAGAGAAAGCCACCTTTATGTTTATCTGTAAGAACATTCTGAATACAGAATACACTCTTCGTCCGGCACTTATTGAGGCACCAAGAAATTATACGTTTCAGGTTGGATATAACTTCTAATAAGGAGCAAGTTTAATCGCTTCTGAAAATTTATTCTTCGCTTTCTTATGAAATGAAAGAGGTCGCGTCTATTTTTAAACGCTTCTTTTTATCCACGTATTAAATATTTTAAAGTAAGATGTATGTAGTTGGAACAGGTAAAGGCGACATCACTGCCTTTGTAAAGGGTGTGGGTATGCTCGGTTATGGAATTCATTATAACACGATGGAGGAGATAGCTACTTCTCTTTCTGCACGTGCATTTATTTTCATAGATAAAAAAACAGCCCGCAAAATTTGTTTTGTCAATTGTGAATTAGGATTTATCACTATAGCCATCAAGAAAGGAGTTTTAAAAAATATCGAACGCCATCATTCTGAACTGGCTTACGATGAAGATAACTTAATGCTCACCGCTCAACACACACATAGCGGACCCAGTGGATATTCTTACTACGGCTTGTATAATTTGAGTACTCCCGGCTTTGTAATGGAGATTTATAAAAAGATTGTAGATGGAATTGTAGAAGCCATCGTTGCAGCCGAAAATAATCTAAAGCCCGCTAAACTGATGTGGAGTACAGGAGTAATGGAACCCGATAAAGAAGTGGCGTATAACCGTTCGGTAAAAGCATATAATCTCAACCCTGAGGTAAATCCCAAAATAACTTTTGAGAACCGTCACCTCGGCTTAGACCGTGAAATGACTTTAATAAAAGTGGTTGGAGAAGACAGAACTGAACTGGGAAGTATAAACTGGTTTGGAGTACACACCACTAGTTTGCCCAATACCAACCACAAACTCTGCTACGACAACAAAGGTTACGCTTCCGAATATCTCGAAAAGTACTTTGCCGGGAAAGGAAATTCAAATTATCTGGGGGTATTTGCACAAGGCACTTGTGGCGATGTAACTCCGCGTATGGTTTATCATCCTGTATATCCATTTCAGCGCGGGCAATGGGAAGGTAAGTTCCCTGACGATTTTGAAAGTGCAAAGTTCAACGGTAATATTCAGTTCGAAAAAGCAAAAGAAATTGCCGAGTCGAAAAATCAAACGGCAATAGAGGGCGAAATTGATTACGAGTTGATGTATGTAAATTTTACAGATGTAACCTGTGATGAAAAATTTTCGAAAGGGAAGAAAGGTGCGCAAACAGGCAATGCTGCAATGGGCTTAGCTTTTTTCACAGGAACTTCTATTGATGGTCCCGGAATGCACCCTGCACTTGCAAAAGTTATCCGGCAGTTTATACGTTTCATTAAGTTCTGGGAAAAGACAAAGGCAAAATTTGGGAGTGAGGAGTACAAGAAAATTATCGAAAGAAAATATCGCACGCAGGGCGCAAAAGATATTTTGGTAGAAACTAACACGCGCAGAATTCTCGGCACCAAGCATATTGACCGTTTATTTGCGCCCAGTTGGTCTGACCCTGCCATTGCCAGTTTTAAATATTTCTATCAAAAAGTCGGACATATTAAAAAGCCCTGGACTCCCAAAATTCTTCCTCTCCAGCTTTTTATTATT
>JBKJJB010000397.1:0-12079 GCA_046598235.1 Chitinophagales bacterium | reverse complement strand
GTAATCTTTAATTTCTACAAACTCAATATGTTTTTTGCGAAGCAAGCGCGCTTGATAAAAAATCCACATGCCGAAGAAAAGGGCGGAGGCAATCATTACCGTAAACCATCCGCCATGACTGAATTTTAAAAGGTTGGAAATAAAGAAACTCCCTTCTATAATGAGGAACACCGAAGGAATACCCCAAACAATTATTGAAGGTTTCCGCTGCACATACATGAGGTAGGTAAGCAGCAAAGTGGTCATCATCATATCAATAGTAATAGCTAAGCCGTATGCGGCTTCCATATTGCTTGCTTGCTTAAACAATAGCACCACTACTACACATCCTAAAAACAAAAACCAGTTAATACCCGGAATATAAATTTGTCCTTGTTGCGTGGTAGGATAAATAACCCGCAGGTTAGGCCACAAGCGAAGTTTGGTGGCTTCGTTTACCAAGGTAAAGCAACCTGTAATGAGTGCCTGCGATGCAATGACGGTAGCAAGTGTGGCAACAGTAATACCTATGGGTAGAAACCACGCAGGCATAAGCGAATAGAAAGTAGATTTGTTTTCGGGCCAATGCTGTCCATCAAAAAAGTTAAGTATGTGAGCTGCCTGCCCGAAGTAGTTAAGCAGCAACATAAACAAAACAAAAGTCCAGCTTAAGCGAATGTTCGATTTGCCGCAATGACCCAAGTCAGAGTAAAGAGCTTCGCCTCCGGTAGTGCAAAGAAACACTGCGCCCAACAACCAAAACCCTCCGGGATAACGAACTAGCAGATTGATAGCATGAAGCGGATTAAGTGCCTGCAATACTTCGGGATACAGGATAATTTCCTTTATACCTAAAACACCAATCATCGAAAACCAGATAAGCATTACGGGTCCGAAAATGCCTCCCACCACTTTAGTTCCAAACTGCTGAAACGTAAACAGCCCAAACAAAATGGCAATTACAATAGGTACGGTAGGAATGCTTGGGTTCAAAAGTTTCAATCCTTCCACAGCCGATGAAATAGAAATAGGAGGAGTGATAAATCCATCGGCAATCAATGCCGCGCAACCGATAATAGCAGGAAAGATAGTCCACGTAACTTTATACCTGCGCACCAATGCATACAGCGCAAAAATTCCACCTTCACCGCGGTTATCGGCATTCAGTGCTAAAAAGACATACTTTATAGTAGTGATAAGTATAAGCGTCCAGAATACACAACTCAAACCGCCAAAAACTAACTCGCGCGAAATAACATGACCGCTAAGGATGGCGTTCATTACATAAATCGGAGACGTTCCAATGTCGCCAAAAATAATTCCCAATGTAATAAGCACACCCGCAGCAGACAGTTTCTGTCCGTGGTCGCGATAGCTTTCAGCCATGATAAGTTTTAGTTAAGAAATTCCGATGCAGATAGGTAAACAACAGAATAGTACAATCGCTCGCGCAGGATGAGTTCATAAAAAAATTAAGCGCGCAAATGTAAAGCGAAAAGAAATTGATAATGGGTAAAAACGGAAAACATTTTTTTGAGACGCTTAGTTTTTACTCAATCTAAATATAAAGGGATGCGCGGTCAACCTTATGCTTTAGAAAATAAACCCACGTACGCAGTAAGTTAAGGTGGAAATTTCGTCAACTTTTCTGATATACAGGTAGAACTGATGTAGGCGTCTTGACCTGACCCAGTAGGTGGTCAAACGAGCTTCGACCACCTACGGGTTTAGGTATTTAACACGATTTATTCCTACCAATATCTGAATCCTATGGATTCAAAACCGAATAAATTGAAAAGGCACAATTTTTTTCCTGTTCTGCCAGCTTATTCTACATTTATAATCCTCAAACCAAATCATGAAAAAATACATCACCGAACTATTAGGAACTTTTATTCTGCTTTTTGTAGGCACGGGTGCAGTGGTAGTAAACCAGCAAACCAATGGTGCGCTCGGCTTGCCTGGCATTGCTGCTGTGTGGGGTTTTGTAATTATTGCATTAATATATGCGCTTGGCGATATATCGGGCACACACATTAACCCCGCAGTTACGGTAGCCTTTGCTGCCGATAAAAGATTTGAATGGAAAGAAGTTCCCGCTTTCCTGGTAGCGCAATTGCTTGGAGCATTGGCAGCAAGCGGCTTACTTCATTTTCTTTTTCCTGACAATAAAACGCTGGGCATTACTCAGCCTGCGGGCAGCGAAATGCAGTCGTTTATTTTGGAAGTGGTAATGACGTTTATTCTGATGCTTATTATTCTTCGAGTAAGTTCGGGGGCAAAAGAAAAAGGGATTACCGCAGGCATTGCTATTGGCGGAACTGTTTGGTTTCTTGTTTTGTTTGGCGGACCTATAAGTGGCACCAGTTTAAACCCTACGCGCTCACTTGCTCCTGCTTTAGTTACCGGCAACTTTCAATCGCTATGGGTTTACCTCACCGCTCCTTTTGCGGGTGCTTTGTTAGCGGTTTTGGTGCATAAGGTTATTCATGCGGAAGAAATCTAAAACCACACAGCCATTATTAACGTAGCTGTTATTGCCGCTTTACTTAATGGTTAAATAATTTTTTTTTACCAAAACAACTTCTTATCATTATCGGTCGTTTTTAAAAAGACACATTCTAAATCAACAAATCGCTATGAAAAAATTTCTCCTATCTCTGATTGCAGTTTTTATGTTGCTGCTTAATTCTAATGCTCAGGTGCCAAACGGAACTTTGGATAACACAAGAGAATTTAGTACCAAACTCACAGTTCCTTTTGTAATGCCCGATGGAGTAAAACTGTTTACAGATATTTATATCCCTCGTGTGCGCGACTCGCTGGTTGTAAATTTAGGAACGCTTGACTTGTTGGGCATACAAGTGCCAACGCTTCCTATTACCCTTATCCCAAATGGTGCGCAGATTATCATGTACGATTCAATGAATGGTCAGCCAAATCCAAATCCATTTCAATTGCCAACGGTGTTTACAAGAACCCCTTACGACAAAGGCGACTTTGATGAGTTAGGAGGTATTATGCCAATACTTGGCTACACTTATATGTTGCAAGATATGCGCGGAAGATATTCATCGGAAGGTGTTTACTTTCCTATGTATTCCGATAGCTGGAATAAGAATCCTTACCACCCAGGTGGTCACATTTTGGATTATTTAGAACCAACAGATCCTAAGCATTCTAACAAACATGAAGACGGATATAATTCTGTAAAAATCATTTCTACCCTCGACTCTGCATATGCCGCAAGTGTAGGGGTTACTCAAATAGCAGAATTGTATAACGGATATCCTCACACCAATACCAGAGTAAATAATGGAACCATCGGAATGTTCGGTGCTTCGGCTCTTGGTAACACCCAATTGCAATTGGCACTTGCACACAGATGTTCCGATTCGCTTCCCGCTTTAAAATGTTTAATGCCGATAGTGGCAACTACCGAGCACTATATTTCTACTGGGTATAACAACGGTACTTTTAGAGATAGAATTGTAACCGGTTGGCTAAAGGGGCAAATATTCAGCGGTACCGATGATGATTTAATTCCGGTTGATAACGACAGACAGAATTCAATTCACACTTCATTTGACTATGACCTTCCTAAAACAATTACAGTTAACAGCGTATCAAAAACTTTCCAGGCAAATAAATTTGAAGCGGCAAATATTTCAATTGACCACTTTACATCCACGCGATACAATAAGAAGGATGGAACTTTAGGCAATGCCGGTTTTTATCCCAATTCGGTAGGTCGCCCCGATATGGATGGAAGTATAGCTTTTGTAGATGAGTTTGGTGAAGCAGTAATGATTGATACTGCAACCGGCTTAGAGGTTCCACGCCCCAACCTTACCCACAGCCGTTACGAAAACCAGAATGTAGCTGTTTTACAAATACAAGGTTGGTGGGATATTTTTACCGAAGGTTCAATTAATAACTTGGAGTATGCCCGCAAAGCACTTACCGGAACTGCAAAAGATATGCAGAAATTAGTTATTGGTCCTTGGGCGCACCAAACAATTGCGGCACGTAAATCAGGCGACAGAATTTATGCTAAGAATGTTACCGACCTGACAAGAATTGACCTTTCTGATTTTGATATAAATAATGTTCCTATCAACGACATTGTAAAGTCTGACCTTGTTACCTGGTTCCGTTATAATTTGAACTTTGATGCCGACCATAACATAGGCGAACCTAAGTTCATTATCAGAGAAAGCCAACAGTGGCAGAAACTTGGTAACGGAGGTGTGCTGGGCGATATATATGTAAGAATTCCATCTAAAGATTTTGTTGTGCCTTATGTTGACATGGTTAATTTCCTTGGCGGACATGGAGGTTTAAATGGTTTGAAAGTGGAAATTAAAACAGATGTTATTCCACCACTTGAAACTACCCAAGCCGTTCCTCTTGGCAATGCAATTCTTCCATCTTTCGGAGGCGGGCAGGCTTTAGATCAAATCCCTTTCAGAGACTTTTTGAATGATGTGCCTAACTATCGTTTTTATGTAGCAGGTCCCGATTCGGCTGCCGATGCTGCTGCGGGTTACCCTAACAGTTACAAAAGCGGAAACTACTGGGTAGGTTCAGAAAAATTTCCCCCCGATGAACATATTGAGTGGAAGAAATTATTCATGCATCAGGATGGTTCTATGAACACAAGCGCGCCAACACAAGACGAAGGTTATAGATTATATGTAAGCGACCCCGATGATCCTATTCTTACAGTTGGAGGAAGCAACATGATTGTTCGTTCGCCTGACGGCACAAGAAATTCTCAGAGCCAAATGGAAATGACTGACCCAACCAACGCACCCTATACAATGGATCGCGAAGGAGTACTTCAGTTTAACAGCGATGTGATTCAGGATTCATTTACCATTATGGGTATGCCTGTGTGCACGCTTTACGCAAAAACAAATCCGGGTGGTGTAAGCAGCGGACCCACCGATACCGATTGGAATTTTCGTATTTGCGATGAATGGCCCGATGGAAGAGTATATTTTGTGCAGGAAGGAATTGTAAATGCCCGTGCGAGAGATTGGGCGCGTGCTTTAGTTGACCAAATGGGAACACCGGGCGCACCTACTTATGTAAATGGTGTTGAAGATCCGGGTGACAGAGAGCTTCCCTATTCTAACATTAACATTGGAGAGATATATGAGTATGTATTTAAGACGATGCCTATTGCTTACAACTGGGCGCAAGGTCACAAAATTCGCGTACTGGTTAACTCAACCAACTACACTCGCTATCAGCCAAATGCTAATTTACCTCTTGAAGACGGTGAGTTTTTCCGCAGAAAACCCGGTGATGGACAGTTTTATACTTTCCAAGGTCAGCAGATGTTTCCGCGTGTAGCAGTACAGCGCGTTCACTTCTCACCTGATAATCCAACCAGCATCAACTTCCCGGTTTATAATTCAGACTTTATTTACTCTGATGTAAAACCAATAAATGTTGAACCTAAGTTGGATATGACAGTATTCCCTAATCCGGCTTCGGAAACTATTCAGATTCTGGTGAGTATGCCGGGCGAACACGAAGCGGTTATTACAGATATTGCCGGAAGAGTAGTTGCAACACGCCAGTTTGACGACAATACTATTTTAAATGTAGAGCAGTTTGGTAAAGGAATTTACTTTGCTACTGTTTCTGATTTGAATAAGAAAGAACAGAAAATTACAAAGCGGTTTATTATTCAGTAAATCATTTTAGTTGATTGACAGAAAAGTCTCGCTCATAATGCGGGACTTTTCTGTTTATATTTGGCGGCTCAAAAAAAATAACAGCATGCTCAACATCGTTTTATTTGGTCCTCCGGGAAGTGGGAAAGGAACACAGGCAACTAAACTGGTAGAGAAGTATAAACTGGTACACCTTTCCACCGGAGATATTTTCCGCGCTAACATTAAAGGCGAAACCGAATTAGGGAAACTGGCAAAGGGATATTTGGATAAAGGTCAGTTAGTCCCCGATGAAGTAACCATTAATATCCTTCAGTCAGAAGCATCGAAACATGCCGATGCAGCAGGATTTATTTTTGATGGTTTTCCTCGCACTACTTTTCAGGCAGAAGCATTGGATAAATACATGGCTTCAAGAGATACTTCGATAACGCTTATGCTGGCATTGGAGGTAAACGAAGAAGAGCTAAAGAAAAGGTTGCTATTGCGTGGTAAAGATTCCGGCAGACCCGATGACCAGAATCCAGAAGTGATTCAAAACAGGATTAACGTATATAATAAGGAGACTGCTCCTGCTAAAGAATTTTATACGAAGCAAAACAAATATCGCGCAGTAAACGGAGTAGGTGCAATTGATGACATTTTCAATGCACTTACAAGCGAAATTGATAAGGTGAACCTCTCCTAAATCCTCTCCGAAGGAGAGGACTTAATACAGTGTGATATGGCTACAGAAAATTTTATTGACTACGTTAAATTGTTTTGCAAAAGCGGAGACGGAGGCAAAGGAGCTTCGAGTTTTCGCAGAGAAAAATTTGTTGCCAAAGGCGGACCCGATGGTGGCGATGGCGGCAGGGGCGGCCATATTATTTTGCGTGGCAATGCGCAATTATGGACACTGCTTCACCTTAAATATCGAAAACACATAATAGCCGATGACGGGAAGAAAGGGGAAGGAGCGGCACGTTCAGGTAGCGATGGTAAAGACAGAATTCTCGAAGTTCCCCTGGGCACTGTTGCCCGCGATTTTGAAACAGGAGTAGTAGAAGCCGAAATAAATGAAGAAGGACAAGAATTTATTTTGGTAGATGGCGGCAAAGGAGGACGAGGTAACGAGCATTTTAAAACCTCCACCAACCAAGCACCTACTTATGCGCAGCCTGGCATACCCGGTAAAGAAGCATGGAAAATTCTTGAACTTAAATTACTTGCCGATGTAGGTTTGGTGGGCTTTCCGAATGCAGGTAAGTCTACTCTTATTTCTGCTGTATCAAATGCTCGACCCGAAATAGCCGACTATCCTTTTACTACGCTGGTTCCTAATTTGGGAATAGTGAAGTATAAAGGAGGACGCAGTTTTGTAATGGCTGATATACCCGGCATTATTGAAGGTGCTGCCGAAGGTAAGGGGTTGGGCGTTCGATTTTTGCGCCATATAGAGCGTAACTCTATTTTGTTATTTATGGTACCCGTGGACGCAAAAGATATAGTGAAAGAATACAAAATTCTGCTCAACGAATTGAAGAAATACAATCCTGAGCTTCTTACCAAAGAACGCATACTCGCCATTACTAAATGCGATTTGGCTGATGAAGAACTGCTGAAGATGATTGATAAAGAGTTGAAAAAGGAATTGAAGGGGAAAGATAAAATCACACCTCTATATATATCAGCCGCTACCGGTTTTGGAGTTGAAAAACTGAAAGATGGGATAATGAAGAAACTGGTGCAGCGATAAACAGTTTCTACGTCATCAATTTTTTCATCTTCGCATTTCATTTTTATTTCCTTGTCTAACTCTTCGCATCACAACGTTCAAAACTGGATTCTTCTACTGTTGCTCACTTTCATTTGGGGCACATCGTACATTCTTATTAAAAAAGGGCTTCTTGCTTTTTCGCCTGTTGAGTTAGCCGCGCTTCGCATCAGCGTCTCGTTTTTGTGTTCGGTTCCATTTGCCGTAAATGCGCTACGAACAATTCCGCGCGAAAAATATTTCACCATACTTCAAATCGGCATTTTCGGAAGTGGTGTACCTGCTTTTCTGTTTGCTTTGTCAATGACTAAAAGCGACAGCGCAGTTAATGGTATTTTAAATTCTTTGTCTCCTCTCTGGACACTCATTATTGGTTACTACTTATTCCGGCTTCATATTTCATCTACTAAAATATTGGGGGTAGTTCTTGGTTTTATTGGTGCGTTGGTGTTAGTGTTGGGTAAAAGCGGAGCAAATTTTAAAGTAGATGTGTTGTATAGTTTTCTGCCTGTTATCGCTACGTTTTGCTATGGCATGAGTACCAACATCACCAAACAAAAACTGCAACAGCTAAGTCCTATTTATACTACCAGTTTAGCCATGAGCATGATTGGTATTCCTGCTTTTATTGGTTTATTATTTACCGATGCTCCGGCAAAAATTATAGGGGGCGAAGTATGGCTTCCGTTTATGTATGTAGCTGCACTTTCTGTTTTCGGAACACTGATTGCCTGGATGCTTTTTTATCGCTTGGTGCAGCGCACCGATGCTTTGTTTGGTGCGAGTGTTACTTATCTAATTCCCATTGTTGCTATTAGCTGGGGAATTTTTGATGGCGAAATTCTTTCGCTGCTTCAGTTAGGAGGAATGGTGCTGATATTAGTAGGAGTATATTTTACTACAAAGACCATCAACCCCATAAACGGGGCATGAAAGACAAGCAGTCGATTTGTATTTTTGTATTTAAGTCCCCTTTAGGGGATTTAGGGGTTTGAGGTTGCAATCACACTTATCTCCACATTTACGCCTTTCGGTAATTTTGAAACTTCTACAGTTTCTCTTGCCGGATAATCAGCAGTAAAGTAAGAAGCGTATACCTCATTCACTTTTGCAAAATCATCCATGCTTTTAAGAAAGATGGTAGTCTTAACTATATTACCGAACGAACATCCCGCTGCTTCAAGAATGGCAGAAATATTTTTCATTACTCGGTGAGTCTCCAATTCAATACCGCCTGTTACTACATTTCCTGTTTCATGGTCAAGAGGAATTTGCCCCGATACAAAAAGCAGATTTCCTGCTTTCACTGCTTGTGAATAAGGACCAATGGCAGCAGGTGCCTGATTGGTTTTGATGATCTGTTTACTCATAATAGAATTGATTGAAAGGAAAAAATTATTTTGCGGTTCGAAAGTAAAAACAAACTAGATACAGATGAAAATACTGTTGGTAGGTGAGAAAGAACGTGCTGATGAACTGCGGGCGAAGCTTTCATTAAATCAAGAGTTGGAAATTGACTACACCGATGGCGAGGAAGAAGAAGATTATAAGGAGTATGATGTCATCTTCGATTTAAATTTTGATGATGATCCTTCCAACGCAGCTTCTTATTTCTCCTTAAAGGAAAAACCTGTGTTTGTAAGCGCTGTAAAATTGAGCCTTGCGGAATCGGTGTATGCATCAGATACAAAAGTAAAATGCAGGTTATTCGGAATCAACGCATTGCCAGGATTTATTAATCATTCAAAATGGGAAATCAGTCTGCATCGAAAATTCGAAACCCCTGAGTTAGATAAACTGATGCAGCAATTTGGAATTGAATACGCAGCTATCGAAGACAGAGTAGGGATGGTAAAGCCACGCATCATTTTTATGATTATCAATGAAGCGTGTTACACTTTGCAGGAAGGAACAGCAAGCATAGAAGATATTGATATGGCAATGAAGCTCGGCACCAATTATCCGTTTGGTCCTTTTGAGTGGTGCGATAAAATTGGAATCAGCGATGTGTTTGAAACGCTTTCAGTTTTATATGATGATACGAAAGATGAGCGGTATAAAATTTGTCCACTGCTTAAAAGCAAATATCTGCGCAACGAAACATTCTATAAAAAGAAGAAAGAAGAAGTTCCTACTTCTCAAACAGACTGGATTTAATTTGCCTGCACATGAACCAATTGCTGATATATACCGAACAAACATCTAATCGCCTTACTTATACTTTCGATTTATTGTTCAAAGATTTATTGGGTTTAAATTATGAACTAACGAGCGATAAAGATTTTTTTCAGAATCACAACGGAGCAAAATTCTCGTACGCGCGGCAGCCGATAAAAGATGAACTGTTTTTTGCATCTGTTTATTTATTATTTGAAAAAACGATTGACCTTCAGCCACTCGGTATTTATGATTATAAGGAACTACAAGGGTTTTTCTCTACACCTAAGACTTCGCTTTTGCCTTTCGATATTTTTGCATCTGCTTTTTTTATGGTGTCGCGCTATGAAGAACACTTTTTTACCAAGAAGGATAGGTATGATCGCTATCGCGGAAGCCACAGTCTGAATGCGCAGGGAGATTTTCTCGAAAAGCCGATGGTGAATTATTATGCCATTGAACTGAAAAATATTTTGAGTGAAAAATTTCCTTACCTGATTTTCAAAAAACACAAATTTGAATATCTCGCCACCTTCGATGTGGATATGGCGTATTCCTATATTGATAAAGGATTTAAGCGAACCCTCGGAGGGTTCGGCCGCTCATTTATTTTGTCGGATTATAAAGCGATAGAAGAACGTTTTCTGGTTCTTAGAGGTAAAAGAAAGGATCCTTTCGATACATTTGATTATATTTTTGATGTATGCAATCAATACTCAGTTTTACCTCTGTTCTTTTTCTTGTTGGCTGATCAGTCGCAACTGGATAAAAATATTCCACATACAAGTAAACGGTTCCGCAGCCTGATAAAGAGTATTTCTACTAAAAGCGAAACAGGAACGCATCTTTCATTTGCGAGCCACGATTCGTCAGGAGCAAGTGTTGAAGAAATTCAGCGACTGGAAGAAATAACGGAAAAGAAAATTTTCAGGAATCGCTTTCACTATTTGCGGTGTCATTTGCCGGAATCATACGAGCGATTAATCAAGTATAATATCACCGAAGATTATTCAATGGGCTATGCACCAAGACCGGGATTCCGTGCCGGACTTTGCACTCCGTTTTATTATTTCAATTTGGAAACAAACCAGCAAATCAATCTTAAAGTATTTCCACTGGCATTTATGGATGCTACTTTTACGCAATACAAACGCTTTAGCCCTGACCAGTCACTTCAAAAAATAAGGCAGATGATGAAATATGTAGAAGAAACCGGAGGGCTTTTCATGGGTATTTGGCACAATAGTTCCTTTACTGAAGAGGGAGATTGGAAAGGGTGGAGGAAAGTGTTTGAAACTGTTACCCGCGAAGCTACAGACATAATGAAACGCCAGTGAGTGCCATCCAATTTTTAAAGCGGAAAGAAATTGACGAACAAAAATGGAACGAATCCATCGCTCGCGCTTCAAGCAGTTTGCCGTATGCTTTCTCTTGGTATTTGGATGCCGTAGCGGAAAACTGGGATGCACTTATAACAGACAATTATGAAACTGTAATGCCTTTAGTTTGGCTGCGCAAATTCGGAATCAAGTGTTTATACCAACCTTACTATTGTCAGCAGCTTGGAGTGTTTGGCAGAAGCGTAACCAAACAAGTGCAGCAAGATTTTGTAAATCACATTGCTGAAAAATTTTCATACATCAGTATTAACCTTAATCCTGTTTCGAAAATTGTTTCTGAAGAATATAAACTCCGTCCAAAAAAAAATTTACTGCTTGAACTAAGCAAAGACTATAACTCCCTTAAGAAAAAGTATTCGGAGAACCATCGTAGAAATATTAAGAAAGCAGAAACTGCGGGAATTTTTTTTTCAGATAAAACGGAATTAAAGCATTTTCAAAAGTTCTATCTCAGTAATGTGAATCGAAAGCAGGAAATTTTCAAAAGTAAACACGAGAAAATTTTCAAACAACTTACTGCAAAGCTTATAGAAAAAAATGCAGGACAAATATTTTCAGCCATTGATGAAGCCGGAAATTTGGTTGCCGCTTCTATTATTGTTACACATCAAAAGCGATTTATCAATGTTATTAATACCTCATCTGCACAAGGTAAAAATACAGGTGCCTCTCATTTTTTATTTGATAAGATAATTCAGAAATATGCAGGAACTGACAACTTTCTTGATTTTGAAGGGTCATCTATACCAAGCATTGCCCGTTTTTATCAGGGATTTGGGGCTTATGAAGAAATTTTTTATCACTATTACACCTCAGTTATTGAGAAACAAAAACAACGTTTTTTGTAAAAAAGCCATCCTATTAAAGCAGATTTGGTGAAAATCTATTTTTATCTATTTTTAGCAGCCCTTAAATCAAAAATCACGCATGAGAAAAATTTACTCTTCCCTGTTAGTTTTGATGTTTACTGTAGCAGTTTATGCTCAGGATATACACTTTTCTCAATATTCTGCTTCACCGCTTACACTTAATCCTGCGCTTACAGCCAATATAAATGGCGCATTTCGTTTTGCGGCTAACTATCGTACACAATGGTTTAC
>JBKJJB010000413.1:0-3439 GCA_046598235.1 Chitinophagales bacterium | reverse complement strand
CATTCAAAATTTCGTCATACATCTTATTCATCAATTTTGGATTCGCTTCATAAAACTTATAGCTGGTCATAAACTCTGCATGAGTAATTGCATGGTTCTTATAAATCTGTTCATGATATTTACGCGTCAATGTTTTTTCATCTTCTCCTGCTTGTGCTTTTGTTTCTGCCAGCGCATCGGCTATATGTATCTCCATCAAAACAGTTTTCATCTTGCCCATCGGCATAATATCCTTAGGTACATCCACAAACTCCTGCTTGCACGAACACAACAATAAAAATAGTAGCGGGATAAAATGCTTCATATAACTTCGCCCAAAAATAGAAGATAGAACTAAATGAACCTTGAAAAATACAAACAACTGCACGATGAAGTAAAGCACTGTGATGCAAGGCTTATTGCCGTGTCTAAAACAAAGCCGGTTGAAGATATACTTGCGCTGTATAAAGAAGGGCAGCGGGCTTTTGGAGAAAATAAAGCGCAGGAGTTGGTGGCAAAATTTGAAGTGCTGCCAAAAGATATTGAGTGGCATCTTATCGGGCATTTACAAACCAACAAAGTAAAATACATCGCTCCTTTTGTTTCACTGATTCACTCAGTTGATAGTCTGAAACTTTTGCAGGAGATAAATAAACAGGGAGAAAAAAACAATCGGGTAATTGATTGCCTGTTGCAGATTTTCATTGCCTCAGAAGAAACCAAATTCGGGTTAAGTGCAGAAGAACTTCACCAATTGCTTGGCTCAGCTGAATTTACATCAATGAAAAACATTCGCATCTGTGGGTTGATGGGAATGGCTACCAACACCATTGACGAATCAAAAATTGACAGCGAGTTTGCCTTTCTAAAAAATCTCTCCGACACCGTAAAGTCAAAATATTTTTCCGACAAACCTTATTTCAATGAGCTTTCAATGGGCATGAGTTCAGATTATAAGATTGCGTTGAAGCATGGCGCTACTTTGATTAGAGTAGGCAGTGTGATATTCGGAGAACGGTAATAATAAATACCTACTCTCAGAGCTTAGTATCATACAATACCCACGGGGTATGTCATTCTGAACGAAGGCTCTGCGTAGTGAAGAATCTTGTATTTTATTGGGATAAAGAATACAAGATGCCTCGTTCCTCGGCATGACATTACTCTTTATTTGGTTTAGTTACCGTGATGTGAAGAGTCAGATAATAAACGCCAATTTCATATTATTGCCTTACTATCATATCATAACTTATGAAATACTTCTCTCCTCCCTTTTTCAAATTTCTTGACGAGCTTTCGAAGCATAACAACAAAGAGTGGTTCGATAAAAACCGTCCGCGCTACGAACAAGATGTAAAGCAGCCCTTCAAAAAATTAGTAGAAGATTTAACTGCCAAACTCAGCAAAGATTTGCCGGAGCTAAATCAAAAGATACACAAATCTATTTTCCGCATTAACCGCGACATTCGTTTCTCGAAAGACAAATCGCCCTATAAGAATAATGTGGCAGCGGTTTTCAGCCGAACAGGAACACAGGATGTTGACTACCCCGGCTATTACATTCACTTCGGTGCCAACGAAATTCTGGTGGGCGGAGGAAAGTATGAAGTATCGAAAGAGCAACTTCTCAAAATCCGTCAGGAGATTTACTACAACAATGGAGATTTTAAAAAGATACTAAGCGAAAAGTCATTCAAAGAAAAATATAAAACACTCGATGGTGCTAAAAGCAAAATCCTTACTCCCGAATACAAAGAGTTTATGAAAGAGCAACCGCTCATTGCCAACAAACAATTCTGGTATCATTCAAAACTAACACGCAAGGATATTACCGGAGACAAATTAGACACCATCCTCCTTTCCTACTTTAAAGCGGGAATGAAAATGAATAAGTTTTTGTGGCAAGCGATAAGCAATTAGCATATTCCTATAATGAAATTACTTCTCTCCGTTTCCTCTTTGCCCAATGTTGAAGATTTCTTGAAATCATTTTCAGTTTCGCTTAAACAACATTCATCTTTAAAGTTTCTTCATTCAGGCAAAATTCTTCAACACGAAGTTGATATAGTTGAAACAGGCGCAGGCATTTATCAAACCTCTTACAAAATCACCAAAGCATTATCGCAACAGAAATATCATTTGGCACTAAAACTTTCCTTCGGCAATTCTTACAAAGAAGAAATTGCTGTTGGCTCAGTGCTAAACATCGTAAACGAAAAGCCCGGAGATTTCGGTAGGATGGTAAACGATGAATGGAAAGACCAGTACGATTTAGGTTTAATCAACCGCGAAGACGAACCCCATGTGCGCGGAGGCTTTGTAAACCTCAACAGCGCATACATGAATGTATTTGCGCCTTTCAAAAAAGTAGTAGGCATTACGGTCAACCACTATGCCGATAAAAACTCTTTTGCTTTGCGAAAAGAAAAATACAAAGCCGACTGCGAAACAGGTGACGGGCTGGGCTTTGTATATGCCTGTCTGTTCGAGAAACAAAGCTTTTACCACTTATGTGTAGTGGAAAAAAATCTTGCAACAGGCGAAGAAAATTTTCATCTTGCAAAACAAACACTCAACCAAATCCTTACCGACCTATTACAAAAACTATAACATGAGCAATATCGAATACCTCGAACAATACCGCGCCAACAGAAAAATATCGGATATAAAATATCTCAAGAACCTTAATAGCCGCCCCATGTTCGAACTGTTTCTTGCAGGCAGGTTGCCTATGGGTTTTCTGGCAGGGCTAAAAGTAAAGTCGGTTAGTCTAGATAAATGTGAAGTTACTGTGCCTTACCGCTGGCTCAACCAAAACCCTTTCAACTCCACCTACTTTGCCGTGCTATCCATGGCGGCAGAAATGAGCACCGGCATGTTCGGTATGATTATGACCATCGAAAGCAACCCATCCATAGCCGTGCTGGTAACAAAAGTTGACTCAGAGTTTGTAAAAAAAGCAACCGGCATTACCACCTTTACCTGCACCGATGGCAACCTTGTAAACGAAACCATCGAGCGCGCCATCCTCACAGGCGAAGGACAAACCGTAACCACCACCAGCATTGGCACATCACAAACTGGCGAAGTAGAATCGCGCTTTAAAGTGCAGTGGAGTTTTAAAATGAGAACGAAGAAATAAAGTGTGTCATGTTGAGCGGAGCCGAAGCATGAGCGGAGCCGAAGCATGGGCGTTCCCCTCGCAAAGCCTCGGGTCGGGCTGTCACTGCAAGTCCTCGCTGCGCTGCGGGCTTTTCGTTCCATCCCTAACGCGGTGCGCTTCGCGCTTCAATTAGGTTTGTCATTGCGAGGAAGCGTGACTTTGCACGCTGACGAAGCCTGTCCGACCGGAACGGGCGGGCAACCTTCTGCTTTGTATTTTATTTTCAGAAATATTTAAATCACAACATGGAAGGTTGCTTCGAAAAATACTCTAATTTATTTTTCAATGGAATTTTCC
>JBKJJB010000355.1:0-5899 GCA_046598235.1 Chitinophagales bacterium | reverse complement strand
GTAATGAACGAAGCCATGCGCGTTTATCCGCCAGTGCCCGTTATAGGCAGAGCCGTAGTTGCCGATGAAGAGGTGTATGGCTATCAACTGAAAAAAGGCCGTTCAACGGCTATCAATATTGCGGGCTTGCATCATCACCCTGCTTATTGGGAAACCCCTTCAGCATTTATACCTGAGCGATTTGCCAACTTCGATATAAAAGGCGACAACCGTTTTGTGTTTATGCCTTTTGGTGCCGGTCCGCGCATTTGCATTGGTAACAATTTTGCTATGCTCGAAATGCAACTCATCAACGCCATGCTTTCGGCTCGGGTGCAAATGGACTTAATAAGTACGGAGGTAGTACCCAAACCGCTTATTACACTTAAGCCCGGTGATGGAGTTATGATGCGATTAAAGAAAATTAAGAGAATGTAGCTACAACCTCATTAGGGTAAAAAAGAAATTCTATCCTTTTAAGCCCGAAAGATTTCACCGGAATGTCACCAACTTTTTATCAAAAAAAACGTGGTCGTTGAAAGTGAGCAGATGAGTGCCGCGCGGGTTAACTTTCAAAGTGGTGATAGAAGCATTGGCAATATAGAATTGCAACTCAAAAGTTTTGCGGTCGTCTAAACCTAAAATATATTTCAGGGTGATAGCGATTGCTCCACCAGAAGTATAAACAGCTATGGCATCATCGCGTTGCAGATTTTCTTTGAGCGTATCTAATCCGGTTTTTACCCGTGCTGAAAATGCTGTATAGCTTTCTTTGTAATCATTTCCCTCGTTGGTAATCCATCGAGCGAGAGCCCCTTCAAGAATATATTGAATTTTCTGTTTTGGATTTTCTGTATTCATTACATCCTGCATCAATTGCATCTTGTCTCTGTAACGCGGCTCATACTTCTGCAAAATATCTTCGTGGTCGAATTCGTTCCAAGCGCTATCAGTAATAATGTTTTTAAACTTTTCTTCCGGCAGAGAATAAAGGGCTGTATCGTTCTGTCGCTTCATAGTTCCGGAAACAACTGAAGAGAAATTCAGGTTTCTATCTCTGAACACCTTTGCAAGGTATTTGGCTTGTTCAATCCCTACCTCAGAAAGCTGGTCGTAATTTTCTAACCCCATGGACGCCTGCCCATGACGAATCAAGTAAATGTGTGCCATCAGTTTTTTTGCTTTATCAGTTTTTTTGCCCGGTAGTGCAGATAATTTACTAATATCCAGAAGTTTTTAAAAGCCGGATTGTTAGTTTGTTTATGATAGTACCGGTAATAAATCTGCTGAACTATTACAGCTAATCGGAACACACCATACACTTCGTAAAAGGTAAAGTTGCGCGCATCAAAGTTCATTTTACCGCAGTAATAACTTACTACATCTTTTCTGGTGAGCATTCCCTGAATATTAGTTGGCTGTCTTCTGGTTGAGCGTGCTATAAAATCATCATCCGCCTGAATCCAATAGGCGAGTGAGTTCCCCAAATCCATCAACGGGTCACCAATGGTTGCCATTTCCCAATCGAGTACACCAATGATGGAAAAATTTTGCGCGTTATAAACTAAATTGTCAAAACGATAATCATTGTGAATTAAACAAGCGCGCTCCTCGGCAGGTAAATTTGCTTTGAGCCAATCCATTACATAATCAAAGGAAGGAACATTCCATGTCTTTGCCTTTTTGTACCGCTCACTCCATCCGTTAATTTGCCGCTTAGCATAACCTGTGCCTTTGCCGAAATTTTCCAAACCAACTTCTTTCAAATTCAGTTGGTGAAGTTTCACGAAATTATCCAGCATGTTTTCGCACAGCGATTTCACCTTTTCTTTTTCAAGTATTAAACCTTTCGGAAGGTTGGAGCGAAGGATGATTCCTTCTACCCGTTTCATTACATAAAAATCGCAGCCGAGAATTTCTGGCTCTATGCATATAGCAATCATTTCCGGCACCGGATAATGCCCGAATAATTTTTGTTGAATCGTGAACTCTCGATTCATGTCATGTGCCGAAGCGGCTTTAGTGCCTGAAGGAGGTCTTCGTAAAATCAAATCGTGATTTGGATATTTCAGCCGGTAAGTCCAGTTAGATGCACCACCGGTGAACTGTGTAATTTCAGCAACACCATTTAAGTCAGGAATAAATTGTTTCAGCCATTCATGAATTATTTTGAATGGTAATTCTTCACCGGCACGAACATTTTTCCCTTTATCTAAAAACTCACTCATTGATTTTCCCGATTAACGAATAACTATTTACAATTCATTACTTTCCTCCATATTTCATCAGTTCCATTCTCGCAATCAATCCACGGTGTACTGCATCGGGTCCATCGGCAATGCGTATGGTTCGCGCATACGAGAAAAATCCTGTGAAAGGAAAATCGCGTGAAACACCGGCACCACCAAATAGCTGAATGGCTTCATCGCAAATTTTTTGCAACACATTGGGGGCAATAACTTTAATGGCAGAAATTTCTGTCATGGCACCAAGTGCTCCCACTTCATCCATTTTCCAGGCGGCATTCCAAGTTAGCAGCCGCGCCTGGTCAATGGCAATTCTGAAATCGGCAATGCGCTCGCGGTTACCACCCAAATTCAAAATTGGTTTTCCGAATGCTACGCGTTTCAACCCACGCTCAATCATCAGTTGCAAAACATATTCAGCCGCACCAATACAGCGCATACAGTGGTGAATTCTTCCGGGACCTAAACGACCTTGTGCAATTTCAAAGCCGCGACCAAAACCGAGAATCAGATTTTCTTTGGGTACGCGAACATTTGTAAAACTCACTTCACCATGTCCGTAGGGTTCGTCAAACTCTCCGAACACAGTCAGCATTCTTTCAATTTTTACACCGGGTGTATCTAATGGCACAATGACCATGCTATGTTGTTGATGACGATGCGCGGTGTCATCTGTCAGACCCATAAAGATGACGAATTTGCAATTCGGATGACCGATTCCTGTAGTCCACCATTTAGTTCCATTAATTACAATTTCATCCCCTTCTGCAACTGCCGTGGCGCGCATATTCGTAGCATCGCTCGAAGCCACTTCCGGTTCGGTCATACAAAAGCCCGAACGGATTTCCCCTTTAAGCAAAGGCATTAACCATTTTTCTTTCTGTGCGGCACTTCCATATTTGTGCAACACTTCCATATTTCCTGTATCAGGTGCGTTGCAATTGAAAACTTCGGGAGCGATAAAACTTTTCCCCATCTCTTCGGCAAGCGGAGCATATTCTAAAACAGAAAGCCCGGCACCGTGTTCTTTATCTGGAAGGAATAAATTCCAAAGTCCTTCGGTTTTTGCTTTCGCTTTCAGCGCTTCAATTTCAGGATTAAGTTTCCATTTCTTCCAGTCGCCTCCTGCATTTTCTTCCTGCAACTTTTTGAAATGCCTTTCCTCCACCGGACGGATTTCTTTTTCAATAAAAGTTTTTACACGCGATAAATACTTAACAGTATTAGCAGAATAATTAAAGTCCATAAAGGGATTTTGGAATAAAGATGAAAAATTCTAATTCAGATTATAATGTATGAATTGAAAATGAATAAGGATTTGCTAACTCGACTTAGAAGTATTTTCTGAGGGATCTACTACAAGCCACCTGTAACGAAAGATTACTTGTTGCGATAAACTATTGCACCACCAGTTTCTTGTGCGCACTCAGCCCGTTCGCATTACTTAACTCTACTGAATAAATTCCGGCAGCTATATTTCCAAGATGGATGGATTCAATATCATTTATCAAAGTATTGCTATAAATTTTCTGCCCGTTCACATTAAACACAGTAACTTCATACACACCCTCTTCTTTCAGAATTTTAAACTCACCAGTTACAGGATTTGGATAAACAGTGAAGCTGATAGCCGGTGTTTCATATATGCCTGTACAATTAGATAGTTTGCCAAATAGGAAGAAAGCAGCAGAGGTAAGAGCGGGCTCAACACATCCGCCATGGTTCATATTGCCGAAATTTTGTATTTGAATATTGGGTGCTCCGTTGGCTCTCCAGGCAGAATCTGCACGAACGGCATTCAAATAAGGCACTTGTTCATCAGCTGTACAATAAGCAATTTTAACGGGCTTCTGCGGTGTCCAACCGAGCAGATCGTTTTCGGCTAAAATTAATTTGAACGGATGATTGGGGTTGTTTTCAAAATCATTGATAATTGAATCCTTTATCATGTTACGAGGAATCGGGTCGCAGAATTGCGCTATTTGCCCAAGGGAGTAATTTTTGCTGTACAACATTGGTGGAATAATACTATCGTACGGGTATTTCAAAATTTCAGATGGGTTAGGATACAATTGTTGTAATGAAGGATACACCCAATAATTACCCAGCATCAAATACGGCAAATAAGCCGGTGTTGCATAAGGGTTGTACGACAGCATCAAATCGGTCATGGTTACATTTAAATCATAAGGTCCACTCATAGGTGCCAAAGCCACCACATTAAATTCATTAGTAAAGTTTTCCTGAATAAGTTTGGCTGTAGCCATGGTTGTATAGCCCCCCTGAGAATAACCGGTTAGAACAACCTCGCCACTTAGTGCGATATTGAGCGTATCGGCAAGTTGGCGCGCAGCTCTCATAATATTCACGGAAGCATAACCCGAATGAAACGCATTGATGTACGGATGAATTTTTACAGAACTGTCGCAATCGCCTAAACCCAGTTCATCGGGCATGGCAGTTACCACTCCGCCAATACCGGCAAAAAAGAAACCGATAGGGCGTTCGGGACCATTGTAGCTCGGCACTTCATCGCGCCTGCTGAAAGTGCCATGCGCGTAGCACCCCAGGCCGCTGGGGCAGGAAGTATTTTTCGGAAATACCACTATGCCCGAAACATTCACCAACGAATCAATATGCCTATAAGGTGTTTTGTAAATTACCTGGTAAACATCAATAGCATATTGAGGAACCACCGGCAGGTTGAAACCTGTTGAGTTTAGAAAACTGTCTAATTGCGTCACTGTAAAACTTTGTTGCAGCGAATAGGAAACCAGTTGTGCATCACTTTTTACAAAAAAGAAAAGCGTAAAGGAAAATAGTAAATACTTCTTCATGTTAATGTTGTTTTATATATTATAACTCAAGTTGCTAGTTGTTTTTTAATAAAAAGTAAACATCCCGTGAATTAAGTTTCTGTTGCAAAACAAAACAGATTCAAAGAATACATATGAGAGATAAAGTTATATCAATTTTATGTTTGGCAGATGATTCTATTTATGAAATTAATCACGAAGAAAGCAAAAAGCGAAGAGCAAGTGATAGCGAAGTGCTTACACGGCTCTTTTCTTAGCTATCTATTTTCCGGAAATTAACCTCACACTATTCAATTTATGAAGGCGCTAACCTGATTCCGAAGACGTTGTTACCGGTTGGTTTTCAACGAAGATTAAAACAATCAATGTGAATGGATTAGACAGAATAATTAGCCAACTAGGTCAAAAAAAATATTTCTCACAACGCATAAACCGATTATAAAATATAGGGTAGTTTAAAGACTGAACATTCGCTGCAACTGAAAATACACCAATGTATAGAGCGATTAAATCATTTTTTAAACAAACATCTTGAGTTAATTATGAATTTGATGGGTTCAGTCAATAAGTTTGAAATTAACTTAGTTTTGAGGCAACAAATGAATCTTGAATGAACATCTGCGGAAGACATTACAGAACTATATGGCTCCAAGAAGATGACACCCAGACCATCAGCATTATTGACCAGAGGCATCTCCCTCATAAATTTATCATTGAGCATCTATCTTCAGTAGCTGACGTTGCTAATGCCATTCAGCAAATGCACGTAAGAGGAGCCGGGCTGATTGGTGCAGCAGCAGGATACGGAATGTATTTAGCTGCACTTGAAGCAAAAAATTCGGAATCATTTCACGAATA
>JBKJJB010000120.1:0-2825 GCA_046598235.1 Chitinophagales bacterium | reverse complement strand
GTTCTTGCAACAAAAGAAGATACTCATGCCATACAAACTAATATCGAAAAAATAAAGGGTGAACTGTTGTTGATAAAATGGATGCTTGGTTTCGTGCTTGCTGGAATTCTCTCCATGGTAATCAAAACTTTTTTCTAAGCTTTCCGCCTTTGATGGTGTTTTCATCTACAAAGAAAAACATACGGCTCCTAACGCCCGCCTGAACGGAACGGGCAGGGAGCGTAATTGATTTTTGCTTTTTAATTTCTTACAATATGCAATACTTAGTAATATTCGAAAAATCAAATGACGGTTCCATTTGGGCACAAGTGCCCGACCTTCCCGGCTGTTTTTCTTCAGCCGATACCATTGAAGAAGCAAAGAAGAGTGTAGTAGAAGCCATCGAACTTCACTTAGGAGGTTTACGCGAAGAAGGTTTGGAAATTCCTGCACCATTTACCCAAGCGGAATTAGTTACGGTTGAGGATTGATAAGCATTAAGCACAGCATACAACAATCATAGTTTAACCGGAACCATTAAAGGAAAATCATCTTTCAGGTTTTCGGGAATAATACTCGGCAGAACCTTTTCGGTTTTGTCCATAAGGGTAACAATAAAACTTCTGAACAGCATCATAGCCGCAGGGTTGCCTTCCACAATCATAGAATAAACACTTACGGGGCGATAAGGAACATCGCCAATTTTATTTTTGTTGAGGTCGTAACCCTCGTAGCGGTCCCAGTAATTGTAATTGAACTTATTCATCACTAAGCTGCCGCTGGTGGCAATATCGAAAGTGTTGCCAATAAAGTTGGAATGGCTGATAGTATTGCCATCGCAGCTCGATTGTATTTTAATTGCCCAGCCATTATTTTTAAAAAGATTTTTCTCCATCGAAATGCGGTTGCTGCTTTCCATGAATATTCCCATGGTATTATTTATAAAGCGATTGCCGCTTAAATAACTGTCGGAAATTTCTTTCAGCAATAAACCGTAAGCGGCATCGCCCCAGTTGTTTTCGAAGAGGTTGTTTATCATCTTAATGCCGCGTGTGTACATCACAGCCACCCCCGCCCCGTTGGAGCGGAAAGTATTGGAGATGTAATCATCGTTGTGAGAAAACATAAAATGCAAACCATAGCGCATGTTTTTCTCGCTGGTGTTTCCGCGAATAACAGAGTGGGTTACAAATTCGAAGTAGATGCCATCGCGGTGACCGGAGATAATGTTATTGGTAATGGTTATGCTGTCGCTTTTCCAACAGTGGATACCATTGCCGATATCCGATTCGCCCGAGCCGTAAGCAGTTATCTTGTTGTTTTCGATGATGCAGTTGGTTCCGAACTGAGTGTAGATACCAAAGAAGGTATCATCAAGAATGTTGTTGCGAACGATGACATTGCGGGCATCATAGATTTTTATCCCCGCTAAATCATCCATATCAGAATGCCCGCAACGCTGCACTTTAAATCCATCTACCGTTACATTGCTACGCTTGATAGAAAGAATTTCGTAGGTCCTCTCGCCATCCAACACCGGGTAGTTGATTCCTTTTAATAAAATGGCTTTGTCAACCACAATGTTTCTTTCGAGATAAAGGCCGGGATAAACCAAAACAGTATCGCCATCGCGCGCAGCAGATATGCCTTCATGAACTGTTTTGAAGGTATGTTGGCTTCCAACTTTTATTACCGCAGCATTCAAACATTGGGGAATGAGAATAGAAAGCAGGCAACAGAAGAAAGAAAAGAAACGCATAAACTTATTTGAGCAACGCATTGAAGTCAATCTCCTCACCTTTATAGGTATCTATTGCTTTTTGAAGAGATTGTTTGGAGGAGAAGGCCGCCATGTTGCCGTTCATAGGACTTTTTAATGTTTCGCTTTTCAGCAGGAAGCTTTCAGAAGATTTGAGCAAATCATGCTTGCCTTCAAAGTTGGTGAAATAGTAGCTTGCGTTATCTAACGCTTGCTTTTCTGCTTTCGCAAAATCTACAAGGCAGATAATGTCATCGAATTTATAAACCTTACCCTTCTGCGTTAGTATCTCCGCACCAAACCGGTTCTCGGAAATAATCATCTTGCAAAAATGGCAGGCATCACTGCCTACTTTTATTGGCTGCGGCTGATTATTGCATGAATTCAAACCGAGTATCATCAACGGCAATATCAGTAACGCAGCGCTGAGTTTTCTTTTAGCTTTTTTATCTAAAACAACCTGCACAATGGTGACTGAAAAAAGCAGGATGCCGACACTAAAAAATATCCATCCACCCGCATCAGGAATTGAGAATGCTCCGAAATTGAGAAGTTCTTTATAGCCAAGCAAAGGAGGCTGATAACTCATGCCCGGCACCTGAATGGCTGCATGAGGATCGAGGTTGTGGCCGTAGTCATATTCCCAACGCCAAAAATCAACCATAGATAAAATGGCGAATGCCATAAATAATCCCGTAAGCACATACAGAAAAACTTTTCGGTTCACAAGAGCCACAACAATAGATAGCAAGGCAAAGAAACCAATCAGATAAGGTAATATGGTGAACTCAATAAAGTCTTTGGCATGAAGGGTTTTCATTCCAATGTAGTGATTCAATCCGTTGACTATCTCCACATCACCACCCAGCTTATTCGGAAATATTTTCAGCACTAGTCCTTCAGGGTATTGCGGAGCGGTCAACTCAATCCTCCACATGGGGAGTATCAAAACCGGGATTAACAGTAAACCGCAAATTAAAACGGCCGCCCTCACCCATATATTTATGGAATTGGTTTTCATAAAATCTTTTCGTTAAAGAAAAATGTAACAGGGATGATGAACACCCCTGTTACTGTCAATCAATCA
>JBKJJB010000033.1:0-3141 GCA_046598235.1 Chitinophagales bacterium | reverse complement strand
CTGATAATGAAGTAGTGCTTCAGTCCTTCATACAACAACGAACGTTCCTTTATTTCCTCCATGCGTGTAATATCGTTGTTGCTTCCACTTACAATGCACACTACATTTTTTCCTTTTATCTGCTCTTTGTAAAAGTCGAGTGCAGTAATACTCAGTGCACCGGAAGGTTCCACTACAATTGCTTCTTCGTTGTAGAGTTTAAGAATGGTAGTGCATACTTTTCCTTCCGGAATAAGCAGTATGTCATCAATGGTATTTTTGCAAATATCAAGTGTTATATCGCCCACGCGTTTCACGGCTGCTCCATCCACAAAGTTGTTGATCTTCTCCATGGTGATATTTTCTCCCGTATCAATTGAAACTTTCATGGCGGGGGCACCAAGCGGCTCTACGCCAATCATTTTTGAAGAGGGGCTTAATTTCTCAAACACATTGGAAACTCCGGCAGCCAATCCACCACCGCCAATCGGAATAAACAAATAATCAATGGTTACAGGAGTGTCTTTAAGAATTTCTAAACCAACAGTGCCTTGTCCTGCAATTACTTTCTCATCATCAAAAGGATGAATGAAAGCCATACCTGCTTCTTTAGAATCTTTCAGGGCAAGTGCATACGCATCATCGAAAGTATCTCCGCACAAAACATCTTCTACAAATGATTTTCCGAAAAGTTTTACCTGCTTTACTTTCTGCGCAGGTGCAGTGGAAGGCATATAAATTTTCCCTTTTATGCCAAGCTTGTTACACGCATACGCCACACCTTGTGCATGGTTACCCGCACTGGCGCAGATAACACCTTTCTTTTTTTCTGCATCCGTTAAGCTATTGATTTTGTAGTAAGCACCACGGATTTTATAAGAGCGAACCACCTGCAAATCTTCGCGCTTCAAAAAAATATTTGCTCCGTACGTTTCCGACAGATTGGTATTGCGCTGTAAGGGTGTGTGTGCGGCTATGTTCTTGAGAGCGTCAGCAGCTTTTAAAGTTTCGTTGTAGAGTTCTTCTTTCATTATGAATTAGTGATTAGTTAATCAGTGATTGGTGATTAGTGATTGTCTTTCACTAATCACTAATCTTCTAATCACCAATCACTATATTATTCTTTTGGTCTTAGTTTGCGCACTTCTTTTCCGGTGAGCCACATTTCCGATTCGCGGACTTCTTTTAATTCAACTTCGAGTTTGGCTCTGTAATCAGGCTTGCTTCCTTCGGCAATTACACGCGCAGCTTCTTTGCCGGTAGCAACACTGTTGTATAATTCATCAAACAATGGAGCAGTAATATCTCTGAATCTTCCTTTCCAATCAAGTGCGCCACGTTGAGCGGTAACTGATGTATTTGCATACATCCAGTCCATTCCGTTTTCTGCAACCAATGGCATTAAACTTTGTGTCAGTTCTTCAACCGTTTCGTTGAATGCTTCCGAAGGAGAGTGACCATGTTTGCGCAAACAGTTGTATTGCGCTTCAAACAATCCTGCTAATGCGCCCATCAATATTCCACGCTCACCGGTAAGGTCGGAGTAAACTTCTTTTTTGAAATCGGTTTCGAATAAATAACCGGAACCAATACCAATGCCAAGAGCAATTGTTTTGTCTTTTGCTTTGCCTGTTGCATCCTGAAATATAGCATAGCTTGAATTAAGTCCTTGTCCTTTCAGGAACAATCTGCGAAGAGAAGTGCCGCTTCCTTTTGGAGCAACTAAAACAACATCAACATCTTTAGGCGGAACGATTCCTGTTTTTTCATTGAAGGTAATTCCAAAGCCGTGTGAGAAGTAAAGTGTTTTTCCGGCTGTAAGGTGTTTTTTAATAGTAGGCCACAGTTCAATTTGTGCGGCATCAGAAACGAGATACTGAATGATGGTTGCTTTATTGCAAGCCTCTTCTACATCAAATAAATCTTTTCCTTCAACCCATCCGTCTTTCAGTGCTTTATCCCAACTCTTGCCGCCTTTGCGCTGACCTACAATGACGTTGAAGCCGTTGTCTTTCAGGTTAAGCGATTGTCCTGGACCTTGCACACCGTAACCGATAATGGCGATGCACTCATTCTTTAGAACTTCACGCGCTTTGTCTAATGTAAATTCCTCGCGGGTGATAACTGTTTCTTCTACGCCTCCAAAGTTGATTATTGCCATAGTAATGTTGCTTTTATTTTTTGTTTTTCTTCTTAATGGTTATACGTCTGTTATTTCTCAGCTCTTCTAATTCCTGAAGGTAAGTACTCAACTCTTTCATTGGCTTAGTAACCGCCACACGACCCGAACACGCAAATTCAAGAATGCCGAATGGTTTTAGTTTTTCGAACAGGTTTTTTATTTCGTGCAAGTGACCTACTCTTTCAATTACAATAAAGTTCTTATCAACGGTTAAGATACGTGCATGATTCTCGCGAATCACTTTTTCTGCATCGGAGTTGCTGAGTGCCTGCGTTTTGATTTTGTATAGCGCCATTTCCTGATGAACCAGCTCGGAGTCCTGGTGATAAAATGCTTTAAGCACTTCCACTAACTTCTCAATCTGCCCGATTACTTTCTTTACCTGCTCATGAGTGGTTTTAACCACAATAGTATAACGGTACACATCTTTCACTTCCGATTCGGAGGCAGTGATACTTTCGATGTTCATGTGCCTGCGTGTGAAGATGATGGTAATGCGGTTAAGCATCCCAACCACGTTCTCTGTGTAAACCGATATGGTGTATGATTTTTCCATCCTTATTTCAATCTGATTTCTGACACCGCTGCTCCGGTAGGAATCATCGGAAATACGTTTTCTTCTTTCTCTACCACTACTTCGAGTAAATAAGAGCCTTTGTGCTTGAGCATTGTATCTAATGCTTTATTCAACTCTGTTGGCTTGGTGACTTTTGATGCAGCAATGCTGTATGCCTTTGCAATTGCTACAAAATCGGGGTTAACCATTTCGGTAAAAGAGTAACGATTATCGAAGAACAGTTGCTGCCACTGACGAACCATACCGAGGAAATTGTTGTTCAGAATCAAAATTTTTACTCCGACTTTGTATTGCAGAATTACTCCCAATTCCTGCAAAGTCATTTGAAAACCTCCATCACCTATTACTGCAATTACTTCTTTTTTCGGTTTGCCAATTTTAGCACCAATTGCAGCGGGCAAAG
>JBKJJB010000199.1:0-2760 GCA_046598235.1 Chitinophagales bacterium | reverse complement strand
CTCATTTTTAACAGCGATATATTTTTTCAGGTTTCTCTTTCCGTTTTGAATATGACTTTTCACTTCATTGGTTGTATAACCTGTAATTCTTGATATTTCAACATAACTGCAACCTTTCATGTAAAACAACTCGATACATTCCTGTTGTGATTCTTTCAATTCTTCCATTCCTTCTTTCAAATGTTCAAGAACAAATTCCTTGTCCTCCGCATCTTGAGCCTCCTGTAGATGCACATCTTCAGCATTTTCCACAAAACCACCTGCTTCATGTTTGAACGAATTGAGATGCTTATCATTCAATGAGTTCTTGCGAAATTTCATCATGCACTCATTCTTTACCACTACATGAAGCCAAGGCTTAAAAGCGGTAACGTGATGTTTCTTCAATTCAGTAATCAGCTTTTCAAAAATCTGCATCGTAGCATCTTCCGCTTCCGCATTATTTTGTAAATATTTAAGACAAACACCAAACACAAGGTGGGTATAGCGCTGGTATAATTCACCTACATAATTCATCTCGTGCGAATTGCGATAGCGATGCACTAATTCTTCATCCGTAAGATTGGTAACAATTTCCTTTACCAACGATTTTGGTTTTAATAAAAATAGGGAATGATGCCTCTGTAAAGCTATACGCTTTCAACGGTAAAGAGATAGAAGTGCAGTAAATAGGTCAGAATGGTTATCAGTTTAAACTTGTAATGTTTATGCTGGCTTGAAGAAGAAGTCTTTGTAACTCCTGAGCAGTTTGCCAAAAACATAATACTGCACAATGGCAAAATCCTTTTCGTTGTGAATAGATGCGTAGTAATGGTCAATATCGTAAGTCATGTCATTCCCCTGCTCATCGAACTGACTTTTACTGCGCTTGCTAACTGGCATGTAAAAAAGATTGACCTTATTTATAGAGTTGTCATTTTCAGTAATCGTAATGGTGCAATAAGGAATCGTTCTAACAACTGAATCTTTTTTAGAATAGCTATTGTCGAATGCTTCTATAAAAATGGAAGAGTAAAAATCCAGATACTGTCCGATAAATTTTTGCTGATAGGAATCGTTGATGCGAAATTTTTCGTCAAGAGGGGACAGCGAAAATGAGTCTTTTGTAACACTGTTTATGATGAAAGATTTTTTTTCATCTGATGGATACTCAACACGTAGCGATTTTATCTCTTCGGCTGTATAATTAAAAAGTACACGCGTTCTCCAGTTTTCTTCATCGGTGCTGAAGCGCGGAGTGAGATAACCCTTGAAGTTCGGGATGTAAGTCATGTGAGGACGGGCAGCAAGTGCGCCATCTATTTCGAGAAGCATATAGGTGTTCTGTCCATCTATAGAGGGACCGCCTACTAAATAGCTTTTTATCAAATTATTTTTTTCATCGAAAACTTCTACGCGTATATGACGCGTCATCATTTCGCGAATCACGTTATCGTGTGCAGCCGAAGGCACAGGACACAAAGAAGTAACTTGGGTAACAGCATCGAATAATTGTTTTATCAAATCTTCGCGGGCGGCATATTTGCCGTTTACCATCCACACACCGTTTGAGTTGGTGAGTTCAATTTTCTTTTTTTCTGTATCGGTGAGAGTGATTTTGAAAATATCTTTTGAGTCCTTTACAGCAAAATCACCTTCCTGTTCATTAATAGTTCCTTTTGATTGATTTTTTATAAACCAACCAGCGGCAATTGTAAGAGCTATTATAACAACAATGTAAGGGATGTATTTTTTCATTGTAAATTATCTTGCAATTTTCTGATTGTGATTTCGAACCGAAGATATCGCCCAAACAATACAGATAATCCAAATAAAAAATGAGATTAACGGGATTAAAAGAAAATGTCCACCCGCAAAAAGAAGTAAGGATAGCGGAATTGTAAGTAATGAAGCGATAAGCATAATTGTTCCTCCAGTTACACTGGAATAAAACAGACCAACAGGTCCCAATATCAAACACAACATTATTGCAATTCCAAAACTCTTAGGTTGTGTAGGTATAAGATCATTTGAACGAGAAACAATATCTTCTGTATATTTTCTTCTCCGATAAAATCCAAAGGCAATTCCCAAAATCACAATCAGCGAAATAGGTAAAGCAATATTGATAAGCTGCCATTTCAGTTTTTCATCTTCCACTTTTACAGTGTTGAGCATTCGCAGTTTTACTTCTTTGTTACGGGTTTCAAGAATGCCACTGTCATCAATCAAGTATTCAATGCAATTGAGAATAAAATCGCTGTTAGCAAATTGTTGTTTGGTGTACATGTAATAACCGAGTGGATATGCGCTGCTATCGTTACGAACTTCATTGCGGATAATATCTCCGTCAGCAATTACAATCATTTTGCTTTTCTTGCTCTTCTCAACAAATTTGAGGTTCTCTATCGTATCACCAGCTGCTAAAAATTCAGGTGATAAACGGTTTTTATAAACAGATTCAAATTCCCCTTCAAGCAAAACTGCTACCGGCAATTTTGGTTGATTGTAATAGGTAGGGTTTGGTTTGGTTTGAAGAATGCCAAAGTGAACGCGCGTTGGTGCAAGTTGTGCTTTTGCATTGTCGGTAGTGTGTAGTAAAATTGTTTTGCTCACGCCCGGATTTTTTACAGTATCAATTGTGCTGGCAAAAAAACTTGCTACCGGATCGAGGTTGCGGACAATCGCATGGTTGTTTTCTGAAACCAAAAGCGGGAAGTAATACCACGGAAAAAGTTCTGTTTGCGGGGCATTGCCCATTTGACCTACCACTAGCGGAAT
>JBKJJB010000185.1:0-3576 GCA_046598235.1 Chitinophagales bacterium | reverse complement strand
GAGTATTCGGGAATGAAATTCGCTTTGTTCTTCTTGGCAGAATACGTGAACATATTTATTGTGTGTGCCATCGGTGCTACTTTGTTTTTTGGCGGATGGATGCCATTCCATATTGGTAGTTGGGAAGCTTTCAATCATATTATGGATTTTATTCCGGGCATTGTGTGGTTCTTCAGCAAAGTGTTTTTTCTGATATTTTTAATCATGTGGTTCCGGTGGACTTTCCCGCGTTTGCGCATTGACCAGCTGCTAAATTTAGAGTGGAAGTATTTACTGCCGATTGCAATGTTCAATCTTCTGCTTACTACCGCAGTTGCCATTGGCGGCTGGCATTTTTAACCTATTTTACTTCTACTTCTCTCGAAGTGATATAATCTTTAAAAGCATCGCGGGCTTTTATAAGATAGTGCCCCTTTTTAGAAATGGTAAGAGAATGATAGGTCTGTTTCTGCGTGGCTTCGGTTGGAGTTTCTTCAGTTGCAGTTAAATCTTCAGCATAAGTAGCTGGGTCCATACTATAAACTTCAAAATAAATTTTGTTGGTGTGCATACCATCAGCATTTTGCAACACTACAGTAAGTTTTACTTCTGCTCCTGAAAGTGAGAAGGAAGCTGATTTGCCTACACAATTGTTTTGTGCATCCACCGAATCACAAAACATCATATTCCAATCGGCAAAACTTTTTAAAACCAAGAGAGAAAAAATCAAAACAGATAGAACTTTCTTCATAACCTGTGATTTTGTTCGCTAAATGTAAACACAATTTCTTATCGGAGAAATTTTTTTATTGCACGAAAGTGGTCGCATGAATTCTTCAAAATAAAAAAGTCCGTCCCGAAAAACCGGAACGGACTTAACTATTACCCAAACCCTAAACTTTATTGCATCTTAATAACCATCGTATTAAAAGGATCATCATTCATAATGTATTTCACCTGTCCATCGCTTTTCTCCTCGCTGTCCATAGGCTGTAGAAAAATATCAGCATCCACATACGTTTGCCCTTTATCAATATTTTTTATGGCGTAGCGTTTGTAACCCGATACTTTAAAAACAATTCGTATAGGTTCACCCAGTTCCTTCTTATTCAATGCAAGTGCGTAGTTGCCTTTATCATCAATAGATGCCTGCAACAGTTCCTCACCGAACTTATCAAAGTTGATTTTAGCATTACCGACCGGCACTTTTGTTACTGCATCCAAAATCTTTCCCGTCACTACTAGCACATCGGGATTTGTAATGGCATGGTTGGTTACCGCCTGAGGACCAGCGGTTAAATTGGTTTCGCCTGCTGTTAATGTGTTTTGAGCAGAAAGATTTCCACACACAAGGCTCAACAGGAAGCCTACGCTTAGCGTAAGAATGGTTGTTGTTTTCATGACTTCCTTTTTTTATTAAAATGATTATAAAATACTGATAATGACTACCCGAAACTTGTTGCAAAAATCAACTCGCTATTTTTTTAAACTGCGAAAATCTATTTTCAGCGAATTTTCGCAGCAAATATATGAAAGACCAAACGAATGTTTGTGGAAAACATTGTAATCCTTTTGTTAAAAAATGGGAAACAAATTGTTGGGGTAAAGTCAGAAAGCTTGAAGCTCAACCAGCTTCTTGTAGATGCCGTTTTTAGCCATCAGCCCGATGTGATTGCCGCGCTCAGAGATGTGACCGTCCTGCATCACCACAATTTCATCGGCATATTGAATAGTAGAGAGGCGATGGGCAATAGCAATAGTGGTTCTCCCTTTCATCAGCTTGGTAAGAGCATCCTGAACCAGTTTTTCAGAATTAGAATCGAGGGAAGAAGTGGCCTCATCTAAAATAAGGATGGGTGGATTTTTGAGAACAGCTCTTGCGATGGTTAATCTTTGTCTTTCGCCACCACTCAGTTTGCCTCCGCGGTCACCAATAGTGGAATCGTAGCCGTTCTCTAACTTCATAATAAAGTCGTGTGCGTTTGCAATCTTGGCGGCTTCCATCACTTTTTCTCGCGTGGCGTTTTCCATACCGAACGAAATATTGTTGAACACCGAGTCATTAAACAGAATAGATTCCTGAGAAACCATTCCAAACAAACCACGCAAATCGCTCAACCTGTAATCGCGAATATCTTTTCCGTCAATTAAAATTTCGCCTTCGCTTACATCGTAAAAACGTGGAAGCAAATCAACCATGGTAGTTTTACCCGCACCCGACTGACCTACCAGCGCAATCATTCTTCCTTTCTCTACTTTCAGGTTGATGGCTTCGAGTATCTTTTTGTCGTCAAAGTTGTGGTAGGAGAATCCAACATTCCTAAACTCAATTTCATTTTTGAATTCATTAATGGCAGAAGCATTTTCTTTTTCTGTAATCTTCACTTCCGCGTCCAGCACTTCGAAAATTCGTTGAGCGGAGGCTAATCCTTTGCGAATGTTGTAAGAAGCGGTAGAGAAACTTTTTGCAGGGGCAATCAACTGCGCAAACAAAACCATGAACATGATAAATGTTTCTGCTTCTAAATTTTTGTGCTGTAGCACTAACGTTCCCCCGAAATATAAAACAGCACAAACCACGCACATCGCTAAAAATTCGGTAAGCGGAGAGGACAACTCTCTACGAGTTGTTATTTGTCTGCTCAATGAAAAAAAATTTGAATTCACCTTGTCAAATTGCTTGCGCATAAAATTTTCCGCGTTGAATCCCTGGATAATTCTCAAGCCGCTCAACGTTTCATCTACTATAGAAAGCAGGTGGCCGGTAACCGATTGCGCCTCGATAGACTGTCGCTTTAAACTTTTGCCCACCCTACCAATAATTAAACCGGTAACCAGCAACATCACTAAAACGAATGCAGTGAGTTGAGGGCTTAGTAAAAGCAATGCGCCTAAAAAAATAATAATGTTCAGTGGCTCGCGAACCGTTACTTCAATAAAACTAATAATGCTAATCTCCACCTCTTTCACATCATCCGTAAGGCGCGAAATCAAATCGCCTTTCCTTTCTTTTGAGTGATAAGAAAGCGGAAGCGACAACACTTTTGTATAAAGTTCATTTCGAATATCACGCACTGAGCCGCTGCGAATTGGTGATAGAAAATAAACAGCCAGGAACCGAAACAGGTTTTTTAGAAAGAACAAAACCGCAACCGCAATGCAAAATTTTATAAGCGCAACCAACTGGCCGTTGTTGGTTATTTCCTCACTCAAAATAAATTTCATGTAATCAATAAGCCAGACAGCACTTATGTGTACTTCGGGTTTCACCATCACTTTCGGAATTTTATCGAACAGTAATTGCAAAAAGGGAATTATCATGAATACCGAAAACAGTGAAAACACAACAGTGAGAATGTTGAACATTATGTTCAGCCATACAAATGTTGAGTATTTACGTACGTAAGAGAGAATGCGAACAAGGTTCTTCATTTCGGACAAATATAGAAAGTGGCAAATGGCAAGCGAAACGTCTGGTTCGATAAAATATTTCTTTAATACACTTTATTCTTTCTCTTACTTTCGTTCTAAATTTATATAAACATGGATTCGCGCAGACAATTAAAAATGGGTTCGGTTATTCAGGAGGCTTTTGCT
>JBKJJB010000087.1:0-6145 GCA_046598235.1 Chitinophagales bacterium | reverse complement strand
TTAGTTACGCAAATTCTTTCTGCCAATAAAACTTTTAGAATCACGGCTATAATTAATTATGTGATTTACGCTGCTGTGGCAGTTATCTTTCTTCACTCCAACTTCTTTTTAGTCATCGTGTTTTTTATTGGCTTTGTAAACAAAAAATTATTTCCCGCTGCTGTTGTAGCAAGTATTTTTTCGCTCATTATTGTTGGTAAACACGTATTTGATGTTTCCATGGGCAACAAAGTATTCAAGATTGCCTACTTGAGTTTGCCTTTTGTATATGCTGCTTTTCTGTTGCTGTGGAAACAAAAAAATCTTTTGCTTTCGCGCGTGAGTGTGGTTTCTATTCCCCTGGTTATGCTGTTGTATTTTGTAATTACACCACCAGGCGCTAACGATGTAGTAACCGGAGGCATTAAAAGCAGTTACTACAAAATAAATTCTATAAAAGCGCCCGATGCTAACCCTGTGCAGGCGGTGCGCCCTTTAAATTTTATGGAATACCCCATAGCTGAAACCGACCCGCTGGCGGTACGATTGGGAACCGGCATGGATATTCTCGGCAAATACCTTAAACTCATTTTTGTTCCCTATCCGCTAAGTTATTACTACGGCTATGCGTATATCGTTCCTGTTTCCTTATGGCAAACTATTCCTTTGGTGGTTTTATTTATTCATCTGTTGCTCTTGGCAGTGGCTCTCTTCTTTATTCGCACTAATTCATTGTTGTCGTATTCTATTTTATTTTATCTCATCAGCATTTCGGTGTTCTCCAATTTATTTATCGCCATTCCCGGGATGATGGGCGACCGGTTTCTGCTTATTCCTTCCATTGGCTTTTGCTGCTTTGCGGTTGTTGCGCTTGGTAAACTATTTAAACTCGATTTTACAAACAACAAATTAAGCCTGGCTTCTCTTGCAACTCCTTTTAAAATTTCGCTCGGAATAATGTTGGTGTTGTATTCGGCTATTACTTTTTCGCGCAATGCCGACTGGAAAGACCGCATTACACTTTTTAAAAACGATATTAAAGGAGTAGAAAATTCTGCACAGGCGCAGAATCTTTTAGGGCTTCATTTGTTTATCGAGTCGTTTAAAGAAACCGATGCCACCAAACAAAAGCAAATGCGATTGGAGGCGGAGCAGCATTTGAAAAAAGCAGTAGAAATTTACCCGCAGTTTTTGAATGCCGCTTTTGACTTGGGGCGGCTGTATGAGGCAATGGGTCGCACCGATGATTCTTACAACCAATACTTAGAGGCACTTAAAATTGACACCACCTTTGCTGCGCCTTGTTTTAATATGGGTATTATACAGCAGAACAAAGGCAACCTGAAAGGCGCGGTGCCGCTGTATGAAAGATATTTAAAAAAATATCCATACCAGCCCGAAGTGTATGCCAACCTTAGTTACGCCTACTTTATGCTAAAGGAATACGACAGCTCCATAGCCGTAAACAAACGCTCGCTGGTGTTTATTCCCAACTCGTTTGAGAGCTACGTAAACATTGGTAAAGTTTATATACAGATAAACAATAAAGACAGTGCTGCTTATTACTTACAGCAGGCATTGCGTTTAAAACCTGCCGATGCCATGGTGCAGGGCTTGTTGCAAAGGGCGCAGCAGTAAAACGTATATAAGAAGCTAACCCTACTCCGTCTCGCAGCCCCTTCCTTCCATTTAATTACTTGCAGCAGGCACTTCAAATTGCTATTGTACGTAATGTTATTGACAAGCAGCAAACAGGATGTAACAACTTCGGGTTTTTAAATACAATATCAGTAATGTAACAACTCCCGACTATTCTGTAAGCTATGTAACTTTTTATTCGCTTAAATGGTAAACAGTGATACAGCTTCATTATGCGGCTAAATCAATTTTGTTATAACTAAAATCTATAATGTATGAAAACGAAATTATTTCTACCCTTTGTCTTTGCTTCTCTTCTCATCTTCTCTGGTTGTCAAAAGGAAAACGATTTAGCTCCAAGCCAAAGGCGTTCGTCTCCTGATAGCGATACACCTCTGCAATCGCGGGCGGAACCATCCTGTGAAACTACTTTTGACCTAATGGCAGGGCAACATTTCCTTGCAGGTCAGGTAATTATTCGAAATGATGCAGATTCGGTTTATGTAGGATTTGTAACAGATGGTTGGGAACTAACCCAAACACATTTATACATTGGCGACTGCGATGGTATACCTGTAAATGGCAGTCGCAACCCTGTACCTGGGCGTTTTCCCGAGTCCTCTTCTTTTACCCGTGGGGTAAGCGAGGTTTGGTATTCGTTTCCTTTATCGTCAGTTCCTGTTTGCGGCTGTATTGCAGCCCATGCTGTAGTAACTAACACTATTACCGGACAAACCGAAACTGCTTGGGGAGGCGGCACACGTTTTACCAATAGAAGTTGGGCGATGTATGGCAGCTATTGCCTTTGCACACGTATGACTCAATAAAAATGTATTTGCTTTTTTACGGTTGTTGGTTTTATAACATCGCAAAATACGATGTTGTAAAACCAACAACCGTTTTTAGGCGCTAGGTGCGAATACCTTCTCCTTTGAAGCCCGGCATAGCCCGGAGCAACTAGGATGTTTTAGTTTCTTGTCCGAAGGACTCCTTCGGAGCATTTTAAATGCTATTGCCTTTTCATCATCGTCCCTCACGCACGAACTACCCTGTAGACGAGAGAGGTTTATTCCTTAACGAATTTTTGAGTGAAAGATTTTTTGGCGGTTTTTATTTGAATGAAGTAGATGCCGGAAGAATAGTTAGCAGTTGACAGTTGACAGTTGGCAGTAAATACAGAAGCGTAAATTATTTCTCCAATTGAATTAGAAATGGAGAGAGAAAAACTTTCGTTGTTGGTTGATTGGATGGTGAGTAAATCGTTTGTCGGGTTGGGGTAAACAGAGAAATTGTTTTCTGCAATTTCATTTACCGAGGAAATTACAACTGTGTCAGGCGTGAAAGTTCCTATGCGGTATTTTATCGTGTTTGATTGGTCGTTTTGCCAAGCCACAAAAACTTTTCCGTTGCTAACTGATACATCGGCATTGGTAACATTGGAAGGTGAAACGGTATCGTAAGAAATAGGTAAGCCGTTGCTTATATTTTTTGAAAAGAGAAAAGGAAGTTGCGCTGCACCGTTTATATTTTGTTTCCAAACTATAGCGAGTGCTTTTCCACTGTTTGCAATGCGCGGATAATTTTGTTGTGTAAGCCCTGTGATTGCACCAGTGAGGTTGGTTACATTATTTGCAGCACCTGCGGTAATGGAAGATTTACTTAGATAAGTTCTATAACTACCGGAACCGCTGCTGGCAAAAACAGAATAGAGTGTATCGTTAATAATTACTCCATCGGGACCGGTGGAAGGGCAAGACATAATCATCCAGTTGTTCTTGTCAACATTGTAACCATTAGTGAACGAAGTGGCATTGTTGTTTGAAATGCCCACATACGAATCGCGGATGTTGAGGTTGTTGTTTCGGTAAAGCATGGCGGTATTATTTCCACTTGAAATAATTGAACCCGGGCAGCAGTCGCAAACTTCTGCCGAGCCGCCCCAACCACTTGCTTTTACATCGGTAGAGAAGGTGCTGCCGTAATCAGAAGATTTAGTAACAACCCAACGCGAATCGCCAAAAGATGGATTGAATTTCATGAATGCTACAATGGGATTTCCGTTGTCGTCAATAGTTACGGTCGGGAAACGCGAAATGCTGTCGCCAATATTATCAACTAAATAGGGCGTGGAAAAAGAAACACCACCATCGAAAGAGCGCATGATGTAAATATGTTTACTGGTGTCGGTAGATTCAGGGGTTTGACGAACTACTACATAAACCGTATCGCCTTTGGCGGCAATATCAGGACCCATCCATGAAGCAGTGGCAACGGTGAGCCAAGAAGGATTCAATGCCACCGGTGCAGTAAATGCAGTTCCGTTCCAACGCGAAAAGAGAACGGATTCATCGCTCATTCTTCCCCAAATTACCAATGGGTTTCCGTTTGCATCCATGGCGGTGCGCGGGTGCATGTTGTCGTGGCTGCTGTTGGCAATGTCCATCGTCATGCCCCAAGTAATGCCCGATTGTGCGGAAAGATTTGTTGCGATGAGCAAGAAAAAAATTGGTAGAAAGTTTTTCATGTGTTTGTTTTTTATTGTTTGATAAATTTTTGAGTAAAGGAATTGTTTTGAGATTTTATGTTGATGAAGTAAATGCCGTTGGCGAAGTATTGAGTATTAAGTATTGAGTATTGAGAGGCAACAGCCGAATACAAGTTTTCTCCTAATGCGTTGAAAACGCTTAGAGAAAAAGTTTCGTTGCTGTTTGATGTAATGTTGAGTAAATCGTTTGTCGGGTTTGGGTAAATAGAAAAATTGTTTGACAAATTTATTTCTGAAACTCCTGTTGAGGTTGTATCAAGCACTACAAAACTTCCCATCATGCCGTCATCTTCGTGGTGTAATAAATGGCAGTGATACATATACGGTGTTGTGGCATCGGCAAAGTCTTCAAATTTTGTGATGAACGAAACGGTTTGCATGGGCATGACTAACACCACATCTTTTTTTCCGCGCTCGTAATTTGGAACTGCTCCACCGTTTACATTCAAAATATAAAAGTGCATATCGTGAATGTGAAAAGGATGCGCTACCAAAGTTTGGTTATTGAGTGTCCACACTTCTGTGTTGTTCAAGTAAGTGGTTATGTTGATGGTGTCCATACTGAATTTACTTCCATTGATAGTAAACGGGCCCTCTGCCATTGTTTGCATTCCCATTGCTTCGGGTGCAAGTAAAAAATTGCGCGTTGTGTTTGCCTGTGCTTGTAGCCAAGGAGTGTTTTGAATTAAAGCGGTTGGAATTGTTGTTATGGGATTGGCAGTTGGAGCAACCACTTTTATTTTCAGCAAGTTGAAATCTGCTCCATTCAAAAGGTTTAAATCGTATTCGGGAATACTTGCCATGCCGTTGCCTACTTGTGCCGCGCCAATAATTCCTGTTGGAATTTGGGAGCCGTAGTTCATTAAGTAAACCGAATCGTTTTGTAAAGAAGAGAGGTCAACTAAAATTTCTGCGCGCTCACCGTTCGATAAACGCAAACGAGTTAGCGTAACTGAAGAATCAATTAAACCTGCATCGGTAGCAATTAAATGAAAGTTCATGTTGTTCGAGAACCCGAACATGAAAGTTCTGTCTGATGCACCGTTAAGCAACCGCAAGCGAACTACTTGCGCGGGTGCATTTAAAAATGGATTGACTGTGCCGTTTACCATTGGCAAAGTGTCTAAAGCGGTGGCAATAGCTATTTGATGCAACACGTCAAACGCTTTTGTTTGAACGATAATCGGAAAATCATCTATGCCATAAGTGCGGGGCAAAGTGAGCGCGGCTTCCGCGCTGTCTTTTACAATTATCATTCCTGCAATACCTTTTGACACATGACGGTCAGTTTTGTTATCGCCATGCGGGTGATACCAAAAAGTTGCCGCGCTGTTTAGAATTTGAAACTGCGGACTCCATGTTGTGTTCTGTAAAATAATTTGATGCGGACCACCATCAGCCATAGCGGGAACGTGTAAACCATGCCAATGGATAGTGGTTGAGTTGCCGCTTCCGGTCAGGTTGTTGGTTACGTTCATGGTAACCCAATCATTTTTATTTACAATGAGCGTAGGCGCAAGAAGCGAGCCATTAATGCCATAAGTGGGAGTGTTGATGCCCGTAAAAAATTGAGTGATGCCTTCCTGAATAGTAAGGTTGAAGTTTGTTCCCGTTAAGGTTGGCGGAATTACAAGCGGGTTTTGCGCTTGCGAAAAATAGAATTGGAAAACTAAAATGATGCAAGCGATATGTTTCATACTAATGTTGAACAATTATTTTTTTACTGAAAGAAGATTTGTTGCCGGAAAGAGAAATGGTGTAAATGCCGTTGCGGAAGTGTTGCGTATTCAGCAATGTGTATGGTGAGGCAACAGATGAATGAATTTTTTCGCCAAGCGAATTGAAAACATTTAGCGAAAAGTTTTCGCTGTTGTTTGAATTGATGTTTAGATAATCGTTAGCAGGGTTCGGGAAAACGGAGAAAGTGTTTTTGCTTTCTGTTTCGGTAATTGCCGAAGGTGCGGTTGCTATTGTAATAAATGT
>JBKJJB010000032.1:0-9144 GCA_046598235.1 Chitinophagales bacterium | reverse complement strand
GTAGAAACGCTCTACGAAAAAATGCTGCCACCTTCGCACGTTCCCGAAAAATTTAAAGACCGTTTGCGAAATGCCCAGATGTATGGCTCATCGTTTACCGTTAACGTGGCGCTCGATTGTAATCCTGCTCAATTAGGGTTTGGAGAAGAAGCCATTCACATGACCAAACAAACCAACACGCGCCAGGAACATACTGCCGCCAATCCTGAAACTACCGAGATTATTATTCTCGCTCCTTCCTGCCGCGATGCAACTATGGCACCCGCAGGGCAGGGCACCATTACTGTTTTTATGCCTGCCGAAATACACCAACACGATTTTTGGAAAACCGAACAAACCCCCCATGGGGAATACCTGCGTGGAGAGGCGTATAACAATTTCAAAAATTCAATAGCAGAAATTTTACTTCAACGGGTTGAAGAAAAGGTAGCCCCCGGTTTGCGTTCGCATATTTTGTTTTACGAAGTAGCTACCCCCTTTACACACCAACGCTATACCGGCAACCGCAACGGAACCATGATGGGCGCGCGCCCCGGTAAAGAAAACATGAAAGCCGGCATTGCGCATTACCGCACACCCGTAAAAAACTTATTGCTAGGCGGACACTGGGCAGAGTTAGGCGGTGGAGTGCCTATTGCGGTTAAAGCAGGTTTCAATGCGGCCCTGCTTGTTTTTAAAGATGAGCAGCCGAAAATATTACAGGCATACGCCAACTACATCAACCAGAAAATTACCGCCACTGAACTTCGTGCGCTTGCCCTGTTTAAACCTTATGCCAACAACTGGCAGCAGCGCCCCACTCCCGCACAACTACTTGCCACCCGAAGAAGGGAGGTAGGTGACTAAAAGGACTATTTTATATTTCGAATCCCTAGTCCACGCAGGGTCTCCGCTTCGGGCATGTGTGGAAATAATCACCAGCATCAGCAGTTTCCTTTAAAGTTAACTTCTGACACAGTTTATTGAACACTCCCCCGACTTGTCAAGTTCGTAACCGCCCATTACAAATTCCATCATACACTTGACATGGACGTAACCGTCCATTACAAATCCCGAACAGCCCTTGCTTTGCCAAGGTAACGCTACATTCATTTTTTTAAAGCCCCGCGCACATACATTGCGCTCTCCCACACTTTATTTGCATTTACTTAGTAATTTGTAATTCGTATTTCGTAATTCGCACTCATGCTTCGCATTTACAAATCATCAGCCGGTAGCGGCAAAACATATACACTCGTAAAAGAGTATCTGCGGCTGGCCTTTAAAGTCCCCTTTAGGGGATTTAGGGGTATCCTCGCCATCACCTTCACCAATAAAGCTGCTGCCGAAATGAAAAGCAGAATCATTGATGCGCTGGAAGGAATCAGTAAAGAGAATGAAGAATACAATCTACTCAAAACAGAACTCTGTCAACTTACCGGCAAATCCGAAGAACAATTAAAGCATGATGCGGGGCTTATTCTTCGCAATATGCTACACAACTATTCAGATATTTCAGTAAGCACTATAGATAGTTTTGTGCACCGTATTGTGCGCTCCTTTGCACATGACCTTCGGCTGAGCATGAGTTTTGAGATAGAAATGGACAGCGGCAAGTTATTACATGATGCAGTTGACTTACTTCTTGATAGACTAAGCGAAAGCGATGCACAGATTACGCAAGCTGTATTGGAGTTTGCTGAAACAAAAATAGAAGACGGCAAAAGCTGGAACATAGATTTTGAAATTCAGAAGTTGGGCAAGGAATTATTTGTTGATGAAGCCATGCCATACATTCAGCAGTTGAGTTTGGTAGAGTTTGATAAAATGCGCGAAGCAAAATCTGCTTTGCATGCGCAGATGAAATTGTTTGAGCAGAAGGTATTCGGTGAAGGAAAGAAAGCCTTTGACCTGATTCTTAATAACGGGCTTACTGCTAAAGATTTTTATCAGGGTGCAAAAGGTGTGTTTGGTTACTTTAATAAATATGCGGACGAAAGTTTTCCGAAAGATGTAGCGGGTAACTCTTATGTAAAAGCTTGCCTGGAAGAAAATAACTGGGGTAAGAAAGATGCGCTCGATGAAGGATTGAAAGAACAATTGCGACAGTCATATCAACAGATAGTTTCGCTCTGGCAGAACGAAGGCAAAGATTATTATCTCGCTGATTTACTGTTGAAGAATTTTTACTCTTTTATTCTTCTTGCCGATTTGCAAAAGCTGTTGGAAGAAATAAAGAAGGATAACAACATCCTCCACATTGGCGATTTCCATCACAAGGTTTTCGAAATTGTAAAGGAGCAAGATGCACCGGTCATTTACGAACGGATAGGAGAGAAGTATGACAATATTTTGATTGATGAGTTTCAGGATACATCGGTTATTCAGTGGCGCAACCTTTTGCCGCTGATTGAAAATTCGCAGTTTAAAAACGAAGACAGTTTAATTGTAGGCGATGGCAAGCAAGCTATCTATCGCTTTCGCGGAGGAGAGGTGGAGCAGTTTTCTGTATTGCCGCAGGTGTATGGCAGCAATGAAGATGAGTTGCTGAAGCAGCGCGAAGTAGCGGTGAATAATTACGGAGCAGAGGTGGAGCGGCTCGATAGTAATTACCGTAGCACTAAAGAAGTAATTGATTTCAACAACGCTTTCTACAAAGAAATGCTCGACCTGCACGAGTTAAAGAACAAGAAGATTTATGAAGATTATTTCCAACAGCAAGGTAAAGACAAAACCGGTGGCTTTGTAAGTATAGAGTTTTTGAAAGCTGATGAAGAAGCGGAGCAAACTATTAACGAAGCGCGCTGTGCGCGAGTAGAAGAGATTATAGAAGATGTTTTACTGAGAGGTTATACATGGAGAGATGTTGCCATACTTACACGTAGTAATAACAACGCTAGCGAAATTGCTTCTTACTTGGTGCAGAAAAACATCCGGGTTATTTCACCGGAGAGTTTGCTTATTAATCAATCGCAGAAAGTGCAGTTGCTGTTGGCGGTATTTAATTACCTCAATCGTAAAGACAATCATATTGCCCGTGCAGAAATATTTTATTACGCGCAATTGTTGAACAACAAAACTTCACACTTCGAACAGATAAATTTCAACACGCCATCGTTTGCTTTCGAAAAAGATTTTTCAGAACAAACACAAATTGAATTCAATTCAACAGAGCTGTCAACAGGACGCCTTGCTGATTTAACTCAGCAACTTATTCGCATTTTTAATCTGAATGATGATGATCCGTTTCTGCAATTTTTTCTGGATGAAATTCTTCTCTACTCTTCGCGCTACGGAAATTCTATTGGTGATTTCCTGATTTGGTGGGATGGAGTAAAGCACAAAAAGAGCATCATCTATCCCGAGAGTTTAGATGCTGTGCGCATAATGACTATTCATAAGGCAAAGGGTTTGCAGTTTCCGGTGGTGATACTTGCCGATGCTGTAGAAGAGAAAAAGATGACAAAGAATTTCTTTTGGGTGCCTTTGCATAAAAAGTATTTGCCGCAACTGAATATCGGTTTACTGCCGCGCAATAAACAAATGTTGCAAACAGAGTTTGCCGCATTATATGAAAGAGAAGATGAGCAATCTTTCCTCGACTTGCTCAATTTGCTTTATGTAGGAACCACACGACCGGAGGATGCACTGTATATTCTGTCGGAGGAGTTAGAAGAAGAGCCGAAGGAAAATAATTCCGTGACCGCTTTACTGATTGCCTTCTTAAAGAAGCAACAGCAATGGGATGGCTTTCAGCAATATGTTTTTGGTAAACAGAATTTTGAAAAGAAAATTTCGAATAAAGGAGAGAAGCAGAAGTTTGAATTGTATAAGAAAGAGACAACGCAATCAGCTAATCTGTTGGCTTCGGCAATTAAAGTAAGAATGAAAGCCGACTTGCTTTGGAGCGATGCCGCCACCGGTAAAATAGACGCAGGTAATTTGTTGCACGAAGCATTAAAGCAAGTGAAGTATGAAGGCGATGAAGAAGTTGTTATAAATAAAATGAAAGCGGAAGGGTTACTGAGTGAAGAAGAGAAAAGCGAATTGCAGATAAAACTGAAAGCAGTAATTTATCACACCGAGTTGAATGCTTTCTTCAAAAAGGATTTTAAAGTAATTACGGAAAGGCCGCTGCTAAAGCGAAATGAGAAAACAAGAATACCCGACAGAGTTATTTTGAAAAATAGCGAAGCCTTTATTCTTGATTATAAAACGGGTAAGCGAAAACCCGAGCATCAGCAACAGTTGAATGATTATGCTAAATGGCTGGAAGAAGCTGGAGTGAAGGTGAAAGGAAAAATACTTTTTTACACGGCTGAGCAAAAGAAAGAGGTAGTAGCATGAAGAAGTTTCTTGAACGCACAGCAGAGAAGATTTTAGCGAAGCACGGCAACAACCTGAGTGATGTGCTGGTGCTGATGCCCAATCAACGTTCGTGTACCTATTTTAGAAATGAATTAAAAAGGCAAGCACAGCAAGCCGTTTTTGCTCCTGAAATTTCTACGCTTCAAAACTGGATGTTGGCGCAAAGCGATTTAGTGGTAGCTGATAATATTGAATTAGTATCTGAACTTTATGCTTGTCACAAGCAGATTAGCGGCACACTTACTTTAGATGATTTCATCGGCACTGCCAATGTGTTGCTTCAAGATTTTGATGAACTCGATTTGCAAATGGCAAATGCAAAATCTTTCTTCAAAAACTTAGAGATGCTTCAAAGCATGAAAACCTATGAACCGGGTGAAGTGCCAACGGAATACAAATTGGAATACCGAAAGTTTTGGGAAGACTTTGGTAAAATGTATCATCTCCTGCGCGAAAAATTATTCGCCAACAAGAAAGCCTATCGCGGAATGATTCTTAGGCATATAGCAGAGAATCTAAAAGCCCTCTCCGAAGGAGAGGGTTTGGGAGGGGTGTATTTAATTGGCTTTAGCGGCTTGAATAAAACCGATGAAACAATTATTTCGCATTTAATAGCAACAACCAATGCAGAAGTAATCTGGGATGCTGATAACTACTATGTACGCGATGAAATGAAAGAAGCAGGTCTGTTTTTTCGCCAATACAAATCAAAGTTCCGCATCGGGGATAAGATATTTACGGATGGCATTAGCACTACAAAAAAGAAAATTCAGATAATCGGTGCAGCAAAAAATGTCGGTCAGGTAAAAGTAGTGGCAGATATTTTGCAAAACCAATTGCAGTTGAATGAAGGCAACGCACTTGAAACAATGATTGTTGTTCCTGATGAAAAGTTGCTGAGTCCGTTGATTGCAAATATCCCTTCCAACATTACTGCGCTGAATATTACTATGGGCTTAACCATTGCAGGCAGTAATCCGGCAACATTCTTAGATATTCTTTTTAGGCTTTATCATAACTCTCAGAAATATCAGTCGAAGAATCGTGCGCAACGTTTCTACTATAAAGACGTTTTCGATTTACTGCAACACAATTACTTCCGTTTGCTGTTTGGTAGTTTGAAGACAGAGCATTTTGTTGAAGCGATGAAATCGCAGAACAGAATTTTGATTCGCTATGAAGAATTGGAAAAAGCTTTTGAGGGAACTATTAATTCCATTTTGTTTGAAGGAGACGATACAAAATTATATGCGCAGTATCTTTCTCAAATCGTAAACACCTTGCTTGATAAGTTAGTGAAGCGTGCGCGTGGCGGTAATTCAGCATTGGCGGCTGAAACAGAAATTACTTTCCGCTTGCTGAATATCATTAATAATACACAAAGTATTTTCAGCACTGGGGAGAACATCACTGTCAAAACTTATATCGCTTTATTGAAAGAAGATTTTCGCAACACACGTGTGCCGCTCGAAGGTGATCCGGTGCAAGGTTTGCAAATAATGGGTTTGCAAGAAACCCGTTCGCTTGATTTTAAGAATGTAATTTTTCTTTCTGCTAACGAAGGTATTTTGCCTGGTGGTAAAAACATGCGCTCATATATTCCCTACGAAATGCGCAGTGAGTTTCTCACTACTCACAAAGAACGCGATGCAGTAACGGCTTATCTTTTCTATCGCTTGTTTCATCAGGCGGAAAATATTTTCATTCTCTACAATACCGAACCCGATGAATTGGGTGGTGGAGAAAAGAGTCGTTTTATTCTGCAATTACAACAAGAGTTGCAAACTGTAAACCCACAAGCAGAAATTAAGGATATGATTTTTGCTATTGACCCACCTGCCGGTATTGCAGAAAATGAAATTGTTATTCAGAAGAATGAAAATATTCTTCAAAAGCTGGAAGGTATTCTTACAACATCCGGTCTTTCACCTTCTGCGCTTAATACCTACATCAACTGTTCGCTGCAATATTATTTCCGATACATAGCAGGTTTGAAAGAAGAGGAAGACATGGAAGAAAACATGGAAGCCGCTACGATTGGTTCTGCAGTGCACCATGCCTTAGAGAAAATTTACGAAGAGAAAGTTGGAGCAGTAGTGACAGCAGAATTTATTGAAACGCAACTAAAGAACAAGCAGCGTATAGAAGATTTAGTTCGCGAACATTTAGCTAAGCGTTTCGATAATGAAAGTCTAAGCAGCGGAAAAAATCTTTTGCTTTTTAAAGTATGCATAAAACTTACCGAAGAATATCTAAAACATGAAAAGAAGAACATTCAACAATTGAATGATTCTGGAGCAGATTTGAAAATTGAGTTGTTGGAAGGCAAATTAGAATATGTAATTCCTATCAACGGTAAGCAAATTAAAATAGCCGGTCGTGTAGATAGAATTGAAAGTGTTGGCGGGGTAATTCAGATTGCTGATTATAAAACTTCGAAATATTCAACTATTCCGGTACTCACGGATGAAACCTGGAATGCCCTTACTAGCGACCCCAAGTATTCTAAATCTGTTCAGTTGCTGGTTTACGCCTGGCTTTATAACCGTATGCAAGGAAAAGATGTTCCCATTCGTTCAGGTATTTACTGGCTCCGCGAAAACAAGAAGAGTTTAGACACAGTGCGCATTGATAAGACAAACGATGTGTTAGATGCAGAAACCATTCTTCGCTTTGAAGAAAAACTGAAAGCAGTTTTAATCGAAATGCTGAACGCAGAAATTCCTTTTGCTAAAACACAAGATGAAAAACGTTGCGAGTTTTGCGACTTCAAAAATATCTGTGAGCGGAATTAATGTGTTCTTCTAATCCATCCTGCGTTTACTTCCTTGCTTTTTACCTCATAATCTGTTAAGCATATTTTTTTCAAACTGCTTCTTTATATTCGCCATTCCAAAAAATCATTCATGAAAAAGATTTGCATGTTTTCATTGGCAGTGCTGATTGCCGTTTCACTAACAGCCCAGCAGCAAGCCCCTTGCGGCACTATGGCAGCAGACTCGGCACTAAGAGCAAAACATTCTTTGGAATCGTTGGATGATTTTGAAAATTGGTTGCAGACGAAGATTGCTGCCTATAAGGCATCGCCACAGTATAGCCAGCGAAGCGGACGCGCGGTTATTACTATTCCTGTTATTGTGCATGTAATTCACAATGGCGATGCGGTGGGAAGCAATGAAAATATTTCGCAGGCGCAAGTTAATAGCCAGTTTGCCGTATGGAATGAAGATTTTCGTAAGGCGGCAGGAACGTTAGGGTTTAATACCAACCCAGTGGGCGCTGATTGTGAAATTGAATTTTGCCCCGCTGTAATTGACCCTAACGGTAACGTGTTACCCGAGCCGGGCATTGACCGCCAAAACGAAGGACAGTCAAGCTGGGATCAAACTGATATAGATGCCACACTTAAACCGGCAACAAGTTGGGACCCTACCCGGTATTGCAATGTATGGACGGTGAATTTTGGTAGTGGTTCTTCTAATCTTTTGGGCTATGCGCAGTTTCCTAGCAGTTCGGGTTTACAGGGATTAAATACAAACGGAGGTGCAGCCAACACCGATGGTATAGTAGTTCGTTATAATGGTTTTGGAAGAGTAGGAAATGTGTTTTCGCCCAGCAATAAAGGAAGAACCGCTACGCATGAATTGGGTCACTGGCTGGGGCTGCGCCATATATGGGGCGACCAAAACTGTGGCAACGATTACTGCGATGATACACCTACTTCGGCAGATGCTAATTACGGGTGTCCTACAGGGCAGAACACCTGCCCCGATGCAGGTATTGATATGATTCAAAACTATATGGATTATACTAATGATGCCTGCATGAACATTTTTACTGTCGACCAAAAAGACAGAATGTTGACTGTGATGAGTAACTCACCGCGCAGGGCTTCGCTGCTCAGTTCAAATGTTTGTTCTATTCCTTTCTCCTTTTCATATACAGGCAGGGTAGTGGATGCTTCTACCAATCAAGGAATTGCCAACGCAAAAGTATTGATGGATGGTCCGGCAGATTACACACCCACTACCGATGCTAACGGCTATTTTACTATCAGCAATTTGCAGCAGGATAATTACACGGTGTACGCGGGCAAATGGGGTTATGTAACCAATTCGCTTTCCACCCAATTGTTTAATCCTTCTACTCCCCAAATAACTATTGCGCTGCAGCCGGGATATTATGATGATTTTATGTTTGATTTTGCATGGACTAATACCACAGTAAGTGCTACTTCGGGGGCATGGGTAAAAGGAGCACCTGTAGGAACTACTTATACAGCTAATAATGTAACTTCTCAATCGAACCCCGGCTCAGATGTAAACGGAGATTACCTTAACCAATGTTTTATAACAGGTAATGGGGGAGGACAAGCAGGTACCGATGATGTGGACGGTGGAACTGTTACTCTTAACTCACCTGCCATGAATCTTTCCGGCTATGTAAACCCAATAGTACGTTACTATCGTTGGTTTTATAATGGCGGAGGAACCGGTTCAACGCCAAACGATTCGTTGGTTATTTCTTTAGTAAACGGAAGCACCGTAATTGATATTGATAAAGTAGGACAGGGGGCTAACTCTAATCAATGGGTGTATAAAAGCTACCGCGTAAAAGATTATATCGCTAACCCCGGTAACAACATTTATTTCCGCGCAAGAACATTCGATAGAACTGACGGGCATTTGGTAGAAGCAGGAATAGATTTATTCCGTGTGATAGATTCCTCAGGAGTTGTTTCGCAGCCACCCGTAGCCAACTTTGCATCAAGCAGCACCAGTGTTTGTGTAGGTGAGC
>JBKJJB010000324.1:0-4234 GCA_046598235.1 Chitinophagales bacterium | reverse complement strand
TGCAGTGTAATCATTCCGCGCTCCACATGTTTGCGGCTCATAAAATCTCCGTCAACATAGTAAAGCACTTCATCGCTATCAACATTGCTGTGGTTATAAGGAGCAGGAATTGCCTGCGGATGGTAATCATACTTGCGCGGCACAAACGAACATATTACAAAATTGTGCGCTTCGAAAGTTTGATGAACAGGAGGTGGTTGATGCACACGCCCTGTAATTGGTTCAAAATCATGAATTGAAAATATATAAGGATAATGGAAGCCATCCCAACCAATGGCATCGAAAGGATGAGCCGCATAGTGATAGGGATATAGCAATCCTTGCTTTTTGATGTAAACCAGGAAATCTCCTTTACGGTCGTTGGTGACTAAACTCTGCGGAGCTTTAATATCTCGCTCGCAGTACGGAGAATGTTCAAGCAACTGACCAAATTGATTTCTATATCTCTTAGGATAAACAACAGGCGAAAATGATTCAACAATAAACAAGCGATTATCCTTTGTTGCAAATTCAATTTGATAAATAGTACCGCGCGGAATAACAACATAATCGCCATACTCAAATTTCAGTTCTCCAAAAATTGATTTCAGTATTCCTTTTCCTTCATGCACAAAAATTACTTCATCGGCATCGCTGTTTTTGTAGAAATAACCCTTCATTGATTTTTGTGGAGCAGCCAACACAATGTGTACATCATTATTAATCAGCACCGGCTTACGCGATTTCAGAAAATCTTCTTCTGGCTTTATACTAAAACCTTTATAGCAGCGGTGTTGCATGTTTTTAGCAGCCGCAATTTTCGGGCTTACATCTATCGGCTCATCAATCTTTTTTACCAGCGTAGGCGGATGACAGTGATAGATGGTAGAATACACATTTGAGAAACCTTCGGTAGAAACCAGTTGCTCGCTATATAATCCGCCTTTGGGCTTTTTGAACTGCGTATGCCGCTTGTGTGGAATCTTTCCTCTTTTCTGATAATGAGGCATGATGAAGAGTTAATGGTTAGTAGTTAATAGGAAACAGCCGAAATACTGTTCGAAGTTATTTAGATTTCAGACATATATCAAACCATAAATAAACAGTTGAGATATTTTTACATTCGCCCAAATTCATCCAAATGAAATTTGCATTGATAGGCTACGGAAAAATGGGGAAGATTATTGAAGAAGTTATCCTTGAACAAAACAAAGGAGATGAAATTGTTTTGAAAATAACCGATCAAAATCTTCATGAACTTGCAACACAAAATCTGAAGAAAGCAGATGTGGCGATTGAATTTACTCAGCCCGATTCAGCAGTGAGTAATATCTACAAATGTTTCGAAGCGGGAGTTCCGGTAGTGGTGGGAACCACTGCATGGTTGCACCAATTGGATGAAGTAAAAAAGAAATGTGACGAGAAAAACGGAACTCTTTTCTTTTCACCAAACTACAGCATTGGCGTAAATATATTTTGGGAAGTAAACAGGCGACTCGCTCAACTGATGAATACTCAACCTCAGTATGAAGTAACGATGGAAGAAATTCATCATACCGAAAAAAAAGATGCCCCTAGCGGCACCGCAGTTAAAACTGCTGAAGTAGTTTTGGAAGAGTTACAACGAAAGGATAAATGGGTATTACAGACAACAGGCGAAAGTCAACTGACAACAGAAATCCCAATAATTGCTAAAAGAGAGCCGAATGTTCCCGGCACACATACCGTTACTTATACCAGTAACGTTGACTACCTCGAAATAAAACACGAAGCCAAAAGCCGCAGAGGTTTTGCCGAAGGAGCAGTGCTTGCGGCTCGCTGGGTAGTAGGAAAAAAGGGAGTGTTTGAAATGAAAGACTTGTTAGCGATTTGAGGATGCAACTCAGTATGTCGTTCGAAACTTTATTTTCGTCTCACTATTATAATCATTAAATCCTAATATGATTCTTTTCATTATCATTTTCATATACGCACTCGGTATTCGTATTGGCACCTATGGCATTTTCAAAAAATTGGGTGTAGCACAACCGTGGAAGGCATTTGTGCCTGTTCTATGTTCGATGGAGTGGCAAAAGATTATTCAAAAACCAAGTTGGTGGACATGGATGCTCTTTATTCCTGGAGTAAATATTTTCTACGTAGCCAGCCAGTTCAGCGAAATGAGTACGGCTTTCAAGCGCTATGGTTTCTGGGAACATTTTGCATCTATCATGTTATCCGTTGTTTATTTTCCCTGGCTTGGATTCTCTGCAAAAGAACAGTTTTATGGAGTTGGTGGTGTAAAAGAAGGTCAACCGCCTATTCAACGCTCAGTAGTTCGCGAATGGGCAGATGCAATTGTGTTTGCAGTAGTGGCAGCCACACTCATACGCATTTTTGTTGCTGAAGCATATATGATTCCCACTCCTTCGATGGAGAAAACATTGTTGGTGGGCGATTTTCTTTTTGTTTCTAAATTTCATTATGGCGCACGTGTTCCTAATACACCGCTGGCTATGCCATTCGTTCATCATACTATTCCTGTATTCAATTCTAAATCGTATTCAGAACTAATTAAACTTCCTTACAAAACATTGCCTGGTTTCGAAAAAGTGAAACGCAACGATATGGTGGTGTTTAATTTCCCGGCAGGTGATACAGTTGTATTAGAAAATCAAGCGCCATCGTACTACGATATTATCCGCTACACGGCATACAGTAATCATGTTGATTATAACACAGCACGACAAATGTTGTGGAGTGACCCGAATACACATATTACTGCACGACCTGTTGACAAGCGCGAAAATTATATCAAGCGTTGTGTAGGTATAGCAGGTGATAAATTAGAATTGAAAGACGGAACGCTATACATCAATGATGCGCCTGCTTATCATCCGGAGAATCTTTATACGCCTTATATGATGATACTGAAAGGCGGTTCGGGTATTCCGGTAGAAACTATCGAGGAATTAGAAATGGAAGATATTAGCAATCGTCTTGGTGTTTTACCGGCTAATCATTTTGTGGTGTTGATGACAAAAGGAAATGCTGAAAAATTGAGAGCAATGGGGGTAACTGAAAAGTTAGAACCATTCTATTATAGAAATAGCGAATTGCAAGAACCTATCGAAAATATTTTTCCAAACGATACAGCAAGGTACAAATGGAACGTTGACAACTTCGGTCCCATCATGCTTCCGAAAAAGGGATGGACGGTTACACTCACCGATTCAATTTATCAGCAGTACGATCGCGCCATTCGAGTATATGAAAACAATACTGTAGAAAAGCGGGATGGCAAATTTTTCATCAATGGACAGGAAACTTCTACCTATACTTTTAAAATGGATTATTACTGGCTGATGGGTGATAATCGTCACAACTCTCAAGACTCGCGCTATTGGGGTTTTGTTCCCGAAGACCATGTGGTAGGTAAAGCATGGTTCATTTGGATGAGTTATGCAAAAGATGCAAGCAACGCATTTAAGAAAATCCGTTGGGACAGATTGTTCTCCTCTATACATGGAAGATGGGCTCCGGATGAAAAGAAGTTTACGGAATAGAAAAATTTACTGTTTTAAAGTAGCTACATACTGCACCACTGCATCCAATTGCTCGTCACTTAAATCTTTGTAGCCCGGCATTGCATTTTTGCCGTTTTTTATAAGAGCTTTTTGGTCTTCGACAGAAAGTAGAGTTGCCGAAAGATCTTTTGAACCGCTTCCTCCCAGTTTGCCATCGGAGCCATGACAGTTTACGCAACTATTTGTATAAATCAATTTGCCAGCAGTAATAGGATCGGCAATAGATGAAGTATCTACCTTTGGACCTGCTTTAGCTTTCTTATTCATCTCCGCCAAACCATACGAAAGAACAATGAGTGCCACAGCTATAAACGCAAGCACTTTATTACCTTTCTTAAATCCAATTACAGCTAAGGGTATAGAAGCAAAAACACAAACAAGTTTTATGATAAGAAAAGTAGAAAAGGCAGCTCCGCTTACAAGCATCCATCCACCAGAAACTAAAAAGCCCACACTCAAAACTATTTCAGGAATGCGCATGGTCTTCGAATATCTCTCCAATGCCTCTTTCCTATTGGTTAATAGAAAAACCAATTTTAGAATATAGTGAAATAGGAATAAGACAACAAAAAGCTGGTGACTGTGGAGTAAGCCTGTATACATATTGGTTGGGTTAGGTGGAACGAATATAATCGGAATCTTTTCAGACTATGTTACAGATACTCAATCTTCACTTTCAAATCAGCAAA
>JBKJJB010000326.1:0-6097 GCA_046598235.1 Chitinophagales bacterium | reverse complement strand
TCGGTTATGTGTATTAAATTCCCCGAGACGAGGTTTTTATTGCTTATCGAACTTAATAGATTTAATAAAAGTGTCGCCACTGAATGCATTCATTACATAACGGCCCGTGTTCAGGTCGCCCATATTCAGTTCCAGTTGCTGTTTTCCTTCGTTGATATTGGCCACTACTGTTTTGGCCAGCCTGCCTTCCACATCCAGTACTTTCAATACCAATCGCCCGGTTTTATTGGCCAATACAGTCATATAACTCATGTTCTCCACCAGCCCCAATTGTAAATTTTGAATATACATACCCGTTTATTTAGGCTTTTTAAAAAATGAGATTATTATCCGGGGTATGTTATTGACACTCTTCTTACCTGCCCCGCTGCTTTGTATAAGGCAAGATTGATGCCAATTTGTTAAAAAGTTTAACAGGCCGGTTACACCCGGCGCTAAAGCGCCGGTTGTTTTTAATGTGAATGCTTAACCCACGGCCTAAAGGCCGCGGCAAAATGAATTGTTTTTTGTAGCATTATAAAAATAGCCCGCGGCGCGGCAAAGTGAAGTATTTCTTGTGAGTATTATAAATACAGCCCGAAGGGCGCGGTAGAAACGAATGCAATTTTTTTGGTATTACAGCCGGAGCTTACAAACCGGGGTAACCGGAAGTTCTTACCACTAAAAAGTCCGCTCAAACTGAATAGGCAATATTATTTTCTCTGGTACATTGACTATACACCTATTTACGCTGCTTCGCTTTCCCCTTCTTAACCGCTTCCACCTGTGTTTTCAACTTCTCTATTTCCCGGTTCATCTGCTTAATGAGTTGCGCCAGGTTTTCGATATCGGTTTTGCTGGCAAGGCCATATTGATTGGGAGGTTCTTCTACTTTGAACGTTGGTTGAGTATCCTTTAAAAAAAGGGTGATATCCACTTCCAGAATTTCTGCGATGCTCATCAGGCGGGTGATCGAAGCATCGGTCTCGCCTCTTTCTATTTTGGCATAGGCGCCTGCTGTAATACCCAATTCTCCCGCCATATTATCCTGGGTGTAGTCTTTGCTTACCCTGAGTTTCCTGATGCGTGTTCCGATGTCTTTTTTCACAAACTAAAATTCCTCAACCGCCAGTTCATTTGCTGTCTTAATAGATCAATTATATGTATTTAAAGTATAATTAATTGTCTTTATAGTTTAATATTGCAGTTCAAAGACAGAATTTATCTGTAAAATGAACGGCGAGTCATTAGACATACAACAAACCAGCCTTGAAAAATTGAAGCAGGTTTTTCCTGAATTGTTTGCAGAAAACCAACTGGATTGGGAAAAACTGAAAGCAACATTCAGCAATGACATCAATTTTTCAAATGAACGCTATGTGCTTAACTGGGCAGGAAAGTCTGATGCTTTCAAGATATTACAGGTTCCTACCACGGCCACGCTGCAGCCGCAATCCGAAGAATCGGTCAATTTTGATACATCTGAAAATGTTTTTATTGAAGGTGAAAACCTGGAAGTGTTAAAAATTTTACAAAAGTCTTACCACGGCAAAATAAAAGTGATCTGTATCGACCCCCCATATAATACCGGAAGCGATAGTTTTATTTACCCCGATAAGTTTGCAGAGAAGAAAGAAGATTATTTAAAGCGCATTGGTGATAAAGATGAGGACGGCAACCTGATGAAAGAAGGGCTGTTCCGGAAAAACAGCAAAGACAGCGGCCATTTTCACAGCAACTGGTTAAGCATGATGTATCCGCGACTGTTTTTAGCAAAGAATTTATTGCGAGAGGATGGGGTAATCTTTGTGCATATTGATGATAATGAAGTACATAATCTGCGGCTATTAATGAATGAGATTTTGGGGGAGGAGAATTTTGAGGGTCATATTCATTGGAGAAGAAGGCATAATCAACCCAATGACAAAACAAAGATGATTGGAATTGTTGCTGAGCACATTTTGGCATTCTCAAAAAATAAAGAAGCATATAAAAAAGCTGGTGTAGGAAAGGTTGATTTGACTGGAGATTTTTCTAATCCAGATAATGATGCAAGAGAGGACTGGGCATCTAAACCCTGGAAAGTTGGTTCAGATCAAACTGGCAGCAGGTATATAATTACAAGTCCAACAGGCAAAGTTTTTGAGGAAGACTGGATGGGTGATCAGACAACATATGAGGAGCTTCTTACTGACAATAGAATAATCTTTCCCAAAAACGGAGACGGCCTTCCAAGAAAAAAATACTTCCGAAACGAAAGAGAAGAAGAGGGGCAATGCGCAACAAATTGGTGGGTACATTCAGAATTCGGCCACAACCAAGGTGCTAATGATGAGATGACCTCACTTTTTGGAGTTAAAAATGTATTTGATAATCCAAAACCCAAAGAAGTAACGAGGGGACTTTTGCAGATCGCCAATGCAAAGGAAAATGATATAATACTTGATTTTTTTGCAGGAAGTGGCACAACAGCACAGGCTGTATTAGAATTGAATCTTGAGGATAAAGAAAACCGGAAATTTATTCTCATACAATTACCAGAACATATTAATGAAAAAGAAGAGGCATATAAATTGGGCTACCGTGTAATTTCTGAAGTATCAAAGGACAGAATTAGGAAAGTGATCAAGACAATAAACCAGAATCAAACGCTCTTTTCTCATCATATCATGGATTTGGGTTTTAAGTCTTTTAAACTTACTCCTTCAAATTTCAAAATATGGCGGGCAACCGATATAACTGAAGAAAATTTAGTACAACAACTTGATGTGTTTACTACCCCCATAAACGAAGACAGCTCTACACAAAACATGCTGTATGAGCTAATGCTAAAAGCCGGTTTTCTTCTTACAGATAAGATCATCTTCGCCAACAACTATTATTCAATTAATACCGGCGAGCTGATTATTGCCTTAGACACAATAGATGCCGGTATTGTTCAACAGATGATCAACGAAGGGCCTAAAAAGGTAATTACACTTGATTCGCTTTTTGCCGGCAATGATCAGCTAAAGACAAATACAACATTACAATTCAAAGATGCTGGCATCAACTTCAAAACGATATAGTACGGACAATGAAATTACACTTCGACAGCAATCAGGATTATCAATGGGATGCTATCAAAGCTATAACCGATCTATTTGAAGGGCAGCCTTTACGCTATGGCGATTTTGAATTCCTGGGAACAGAAACAGGATCATTGCTTTCAGAAAATGGCTTTGGAAATAAACTTAGCTTAACAGAAGAACAGATTTTTGAAAACAACAAAGTCATTCAGCAACGTAATGAAATAACCCCTGCAAACGAAGTATTGCAGGGTATGAACTTTTCAATTGAAATGGAAACGGGCACCGGAAAAACCTATGTGTACCTGAGAACCATTTATGAATTAAATAAGCAATATGCCTTTAAAAAGTTTGTAATCGTAGTTCCTTCAATTGCCATTCGAGAAGGCGTTTTAAAAAATTTACAGATCACACACGAACATTTTCAGGTATTGTATGATAAAGTACCAATCGATTTTGATGTGTATGACAGCAAAAAAGTATCCGGCTTACGTGGATTCGCTTCGGCAAATACTATACAGATATTGGTAATAAATATTGATTCATTTGCGAAAGATGAAAACATCATTAACAAACCGCATGATCGTTTAGGTGGTAAAAAGCCCATTGAATTTATACAAAGCTGTAAACCCATTGTAATAGTGGATGAGCCTCAGAATATGGAAACAGAAAACAGGAAAAGAGCTGTTGAGAACCTGAATCCCCTATGCACGCTTCGTTATTCTGCAACACATACAACCGTGTATAATTTACTATACTCTTTAAACCCCGTAAAAGCATATAACCTGGGTTTAGTAAAACAGATCGAAGTAGATTCTGTATTAAGTGAAAATGCCATGAATGATGCGTTTATCCAGTTAGAAAGTGTGAAGGCTGCTAAAACTAAAGTAACAGCGAGGGTTAAAATAGATTATAACACTGACAAGGGGGTAATAAAAAAATCGATAATTGCCAAATCAGGAGATGACCTATATAAACAGAGTAATCAACGTGAGGTCTATAAAGAGGGCTTTATTATTGACGACATAGATGCGGGCAATCAAAGTATTACACTTACCAATGGTTTGCTCCTTACTGTAGGAGAAACACAGGGTGGCATGAATGATGAAGTAACGCAGTTTATGATCCGAAAAACGATAGAAGAGCATCTTAAAAAGGAGCGCGCTTATAAAGAAAGAGGCATAAAGGTTTTATCATTGTTCTTTATTGATAAAGTAAAGAACTATCGAGAATATGATGCAAACGGCAACGCAGTAAAAGGAAAGTTTGCTCAATGGTTTGAAGAAATCTATAAACTTGAAATGGCCAAACCTGCATTTTCAGGCTTAATTTCTTACCCTGCAGCCGCTATTCATGATGGGTATTTTTCACAAGACAATAAGGGCAGGATAAAAGATACTGGTGGCGAAACGCAGGCTGATGACGACACCTATAAACTCATCATGCAGGAAAAAGAAAAATTACTTGATCTGAATACGCCGCTCCGCTTTATTTTCAGTCACTCGGCACTTCGTGAAGGCTGGGATAATCCCAACGTTTTCCAGATATGCACTTTAAATGAAACGAGATCTGAAATAAAGAAACGACAGGAAATAGGCCGTGGGCTTCGATTATGTGTTGACCAAAGCGGTCAAAGAATATTTGATAAAAACATTAACAGGCTGACAGTTATAGCCAACGAATCCTATGAAGATTTTGCTAAGGCCCTGCAAAAAGAGATAGAACAGGATTGTGGTGTGGTATTTACAGGCATCAAAGACAAAAGCAAAAAAAGAAAAGTAACCCTGCGAAAAGGGTTTGAAATGGATCCAAAATTTTTACAGATCTGGGAAAAGATAAGATTCAGAAGCAGGTATAGTGTCAATTATGATACTATAAAACTTATTGAAAATACCGCTGAAGCAATAAAAGACCGGCTTAGAATGCCTGAGACAAAAAAGCCTGCCGTCAGATCTACCAAGAAACAAATATCAATGAGTGCCTCCGGCATTGAAAGTAGATTGGTAAGTGAGGGTGGAAATAATGCGTATGATGCAGCTTTTGAAGTACCTGATATGCTGGCGTATATCCAGAATAAGACAGGATTAACCCGCACAACCATCCTGGAAATATGTAAGAAAAGCGGCAGAATAAATGAGTTGCTTATCAACCCACAGTTATTCATGGATAATGCGGTCACAGTAATAAAAGCTGAACTGAATAAACTGATGATTGATGGTATTAGGTATGAAAGGCTTGGCAAAACCCTTTATGAAATGAGTTTGTTTGATGATACGAATTTGGAGATATACTATAATAAGAATGTAGATTTTGATGTTTCGGACCCTTACAAAACCATTTATGAAAATCTTATGCCTTTGGATTCAATGGTAGAGAATCAATTTGCGAGGGATTGCGAAACCAGTACAAATGTTGAATTTTATTTTAAGCTGCCTTCTGAATTTACAATTAATACCCCGATTGGAACCTATAATCCGGATTGGGCCGTGGTTTTAGAAAATGAAAAAAAGGTTTATTTTATTGTAGAAACCAAAGGTGCCGGGCAGGAATTATTAGCAAGCGAGCAAATGAAAATAAAATGTGGTACAGCTTATTTCAAAGGTTTGGAAGGCGTTTCTTATATAAGAGCTTCTTCTTTATCGGAACTCATATATTTTTTATAGGGCATATATCCTATGAAATAAGACGTTAATTGCCATGCTTTGATTTCATTTTACTTTGCCGCGGCCTTCAGGCCGTGGATGACCAAACAAACTAATTTAACATAAGGCGCTTTAGCGCCTCGCGTGTAGCTTGTAGTGAGCCAGACTATTCTCAAGATCCTTTGTAAAAAGATACTGCTTCATCAATTCCTCATACTCCTTCACAAATGTTTTTTTTGTATGATGGATCTCCTGGTTATCAATATAAGCCCTCACCTTATCTACCATGGATAGACTGACCGACACCGCAAAATAGCCTTCCTGCCATTGCAATTTCTGCTTTACTCCTGCCCTATGATTAAACCAGTAGGCAGATTCTCCTTTTAGCAAATTGGCTATCTTATCAAT
>JBKJJB010000288.1:0-5007 GCA_046598235.1 Chitinophagales bacterium | reverse complement strand
TAGGAATTAGGAGTTAGGAATTAGGAAGGTCGGCTACCGATTAAATTTCTCGGGATGTTCCATCATGCTCTTCAACATCCTGCCTATTTGATTGTACTTATCAAGCAAATTTATTTTTTCTTTTTCGGAAAGATATCCGCAATCTTTCGCAAAATTTAAATGAACAATAGTTTCTGCTCCTTCAGCATCTGAATCTGAAAGTTTTGAAACGAAGTGCTTTGGATATATTTTCTTCTTGTACGCTTCTGCAATGTTAGCACAAACCGAACGTGAAGAACGCCTAATCTGATCGGTTAAGGAATATGTTTCCTCTTTCGGAAATTTTTTTGACAAATGAAAAATTTCCATTGCTGCTTCGTATGCCAACTGATAAACCTTCAAATCTTCGAAACCAAACTTCATAGTTTTTTTGTCTCAAAATTAATTGCACCAACTAATTCCTAATTCCCAATTCCTAACTCCTAACTCCCAGTTACTCCGAAAAATGTTTCCACCCCTGCGCTTTCAGTTGATGACGGTTGCCGCTTCGGGTTATCAGCACACAGCCGTTTTCTTTCTTTGTTATTTGCCCCACAATCGAAAAGTTTTCGTCCTCTGAAAGTTTCGTTTCGTCTTCGGGTTCGATGGTGAAAAGCAATTCATAATCTTCGCCTCCGTTTAAGGCACAGGTAACCGGGTCGAGATTAAATTTGAGTGCCATGTTGTAAGTAATTTCGTTTACCGGTATGGCAGGCTCATTTAATTCGCATCCTACATTGCTTTGTTTGCAGATGTGAAAAATATCAGATGAAAGCCCGTCACTCAAATCCATCATTGATGTGGGTTTAATACTCATGTCTTTAAAATACTGTATCACATCTTTTCGTGCTTCGGGTTTTAGTTGACGACCAATCAGATAATCGGCATTGTCAAATTCAGGTTGCACATCGGGGTGCTCAAGATAAACTGCCTTTTCGCGCTCTAATATTTGCAAGCCAAGATAGGCACCACCTAAATCTCCGGTTACACAAACCAAATCGCCTTCTTTGGCTCCGTTTCGGTAAACGATGTCTTCTATGTTTGCTTCGCCAATGGCGGTAACCGAAATTATTAAACCACTTAGCGAAGAAGTTGTATCACCGCCCACCAAATCAACTTTATAATTTTTGCACGCCAGTTTTATTCCTTCATACAATTCTTCTAAAGCCTCCACCGTGAATTTGGATGAGATAGCCAGCGACACCGTAATCTGTTTTGGCTGTGCGTTCATCGCATATATATCGCTCAGGTTAACTACCACACTTTTGTAGCCGAGATGTTTGAGTGGCGTGTACACCAAATCGAAATGAATTCCTTCCACCAGTAAATCGGTACTTACAATTGTTTTCTTTCCTCCATTATCAATTATTGCGGCATCATCGCCTACTCCTTTAACGGTAGACTCGTTTATGTTCTCAAAACTCTTTGTTAGCTTTTCTATTAATCCAAACTCACCCAGCGAACTGATGTGTGTGCCTTTCTTCTCTGTTGTCATAACCCTGTTTTAAATGGACAAGATTAGTATTTTAGAATCCAAATAGAAACAGGAGGAAGGAGGCAGGAATTAGGAGTTAGGAGATAGGAGTTAGGAATTAGGAATTAGGAGTTAGGAATTAGGAATTAGGAGTTAGGAGTTAGTTGGTGAGAGTATATTTGAAAGAAAAAATATGAAGTTCGGTTTCGAAGACTTGAAAGTTTATCAGTTAGCATACCAATCAGCTATGATTATTTTTCAGCTTACAAAAAGATTTCCGAAGGAAGAAACATATTCTTTAACCGATCAGATTAGGCGTTCTTCACGTTCGGTTTGCGCTAACATTGCAGAAGCGTACAAAAAGAAGATATACCCTAAACATTTCATTTCTAAACTAACCGACTCTGATGGTGAGGCGGCAGAAACAATTGTTCATCTTAACTTCGCTAAAGATTGCGGCTATATTACCGAAGAAGAAAAAATGAATCTCTTAGATAATTATAATCAAGTTGGCAAAATGTTGCAAAGCATGATGGCACATCCTGAAAAATTTAACCGCTAGTATGGATTTACTAACTCCTATATCCTAATGCCTCTTTAACCAGTATTCACTAAATCCTAACTCCTTTTGCCTAACTCCTCAACATGGTAGCTCCCGGTAAAAAACAATTAGTATACCTTAGCTTTCTCACCTTGTTCGGAATGAGTTCTATCGGTATTCTTCTCATCAGCTATTGGCAGAAAAAAAATATAGGCTCGGTATTGCTCGGCTATGAGCCTTACTACCGCCATGTAGGGCATAAACCCTACTATCTGCAAACTATTGCCGGTTTGTTTTTCGGCAGTCTGGCTTCGCTTTTTGCTTTATTACTAATTAATGGCAAACAATTTAAAGGTGTAAGAACTTTTCTTCAGGAATTGATTGCCGACATTAATCCGCCATTTATCATTATTGTTTTTTACTCACTTTGTTCGAGTGTGGGTGAAGAGATACTGTTTCGTGCGGGACTGCAACCGAAGATTGGTATTTGGCCTGCTGCTATTCTTTTTGTGGGGTTACATGGCTATATCAATCGTGCCAATATCAATCTTACTCTTTATGGAATATTTCTGATTATTACCTGTGCTGGGTTCGGTTACTTGTTCCGGTTTTTTGGATTGACCAGTGCAGTAACTGCTCATTTTATTTATGATGTAGCTATCTTTAGTGTGTTGAAATATTCGTACCATAAACATCGCCCTGTGCATGAAGCCTAATTTCTTTTGTTCCGTATACATTATTGTTTTAGTATTTTCGAAATAAATAGGTGCTGTAATGTTTTCTGAATTGAAATATATACCCGAAGTGTGGAGCCAGGCATGGCGCTCGCGCAGTTTCCGCAATCAATTGGTGCTTTCGCTGCTGTTGCTGGTTGGTGCCGCTATGCACCAGTTTCATTATTTGCGGGTATGGCAACTGCGCCCGGGCATTCAGATAAATGATTTGATATTGAATCTTTTTACCCCGCTTGATTTTTCGGTGCCCATTTTTATTCTTGAATATTCGACCATGCTGATGGTGTTTATTTTTGTGCTTACAAACCCCAATAGATTAGTAAAAGGATTTCAAATGTTTGCGCTCATCTTCTTTGCACGCACATTGAGTGTTTACATGGTTCCATTGGATGCGCCCGGAGATATGATTCCGCTTAACGACCCTATGGCGAGTTTGCTTTTGCACACCAACGAGGTGTTTGTATGTAAAGACCTTTTCTTTTCGGGTCACGTTTCGGCTATAACGTTGCTGATGCTGATTACCGAAAACAAATACTTAAAAGCGTATGGGTTTATGTCGGCTGTGGTGGTAAGTGTTCTTATTATGTGGCAGCATGTTCATTACAGTTCCGATGTAATAGTTGCCCCTATGGTATCGTATGCGGCTTACAAATTTATACTTTACATACACCGCGAAACTAAATACGGGCTTGAACTGGCAGATGCTTAACCTGTTTCATTGGCTGTCATCCTGAATGGAGGCTCTGCGGAATGAAGGAACTTGTATTTTTTAAATACAAGATGCCCGCCTGAACGGAACGAACAGGCTTCCCTTCGGAAACCTACGGTCAGCATGACACCCCCTTTTTTTTGCCTTTCAATCCGCAATCCCAAATCCGCAATCTGCAATTTTCATTACGAACTCTTCGCCCCTCTCGTCCTCGTCTGTAGCGGAGCCCGCGCGTGAGGGACGAGGATGAAAAGACAATAGCATTTAAAATGCAAGAAACCAAAGCATCCTCGTTGCTCCCCGCAATGCCACGCTTCAAACGAGGACGAGAAGGGGCTCTGCGGAATGAAGGAACTTGTATTTTTTAAATACAAGATGCTTCCCTTCGGAAACCTACGGTCAGCATGACACCCCCTTTTTTTTGCATTTCAATCCGCCATCCCAAATCCGCAATCCCGCAATTTTCATTACTCACCCTTTCCCCCTGCCCTTACCACTACATCGCTCATGCCCGAGTTGGTAAACTGTATGTTGGTTTTAGACATATCAACGCCCGTAGTGCTAAAAAGCCCCTTAAAAGTAACCCCCTGTGTGAGCATATAACCCGCTGCGCAGGGGCTGGCGGGCAGGTCGGTAGTGCATACCACTACATTGCCGTTAATGGCGCGCAGGTATAAATCGAGCCCCGGAGGAATGGCTCCCGGAAAAGGCGAAAAAATTACCGAGCCGTTAGCAGGCACCGTTACATTTTGCACATCGTAGCCTGCGCTGTCGCTGCCGCCTCCGCTATCGTCAATCATCCGCGCGGTTTGGTATTGGCTGTACAGGTTGGGGTTGTTGTATTCCACCACCTGCATATAGCTGTCTAAAGTATTATTGAGCAGGTCGGTTACGCTATCCATATAACGCAGCACATCTTCGCTGGCTGCTTTATTTACTCCGCCTTCCTGCCTGCCTATGGGTTCTAAACTTTGCCATATACCATTCAGCGTATCCAGCGCATCTACCTGTGCGGCTGCAACACCGTAGGGTCCCAGAGTGGCTTTAATAGGCAGGGCAAGGTCGAGCACCTGGTCGGTTTTCATGTACAGTTCGGCATCGCGAAACTTGTCAATTTCCGAATTCGGAAAGTTGATAATGGTTTTGGCTTTAATGTCGGGGGCAGCCGTGTAATAGCCCATGAGCGCGGCACGAATTAATTTAAGCTGTGCAATTTGCTGCGCCTTGTGCTCATTTTTGGCGGCAGTAAAACCGGTAATGTCGCGCGTGGCAGTGCTGTCGCTTTGGGCAATAAGGTTAATAAACGAATTGAGTGAAGTGCGGGTGGTGGCTATAGCGGGGTTAAACGCCAAATCGGTGGCATAGGTAACTAAAAAAAGGTCGGTTTTTAGAAACATGCCGTAGCGGTCTTCTTGTGCGCTGGTCATAGTAATTTGGTTTTATTGAATGAATAATTTTATCTGACTCTCCGGCTGATGTACCCAATTAATAAGGTATGTCATTCCGAGATTACCATCCCGCTTCCCGGCAT
>JBKJJB010000425.1:0-8439 GCA_046598235.1 Chitinophagales bacterium | reverse complement strand
CAAATTGTGACCTTAAGATTTTTCTGCCGCCATTTTGTTTTTTTATCGGACTACGAATTTATAGCTTTCTTTTTATATCTACCAACCGTTTGGTAAAATTTATTTTGCCCTTGCTTTTGCCACCGGTTTTCCATTTTGCTGCGGGCTGTTATCAATGCGATTCAATATTCTTTTAGTGGTGTTCTTTAAATAGCTGTGATCGTTAAAAACACGGGAGAACATCAAACTGCCTTCCACTTCCGCCACACTTCTCTCCGCTAATTCATTAGCAATTTTTTCCCCGTATTTATCCATGTAAATTGTCTTTACAGCATGGAAAAAATCAAGAAAAAACCGCTGAACAAGCGTATTAAACTCAGGTGCCATTAAGGCGGTTTCTACGCCCATGTTGCCAAGCAGGTTTCCTTTCTCTTCATTGAGGAAAACCTTCTCAGCCGCCAGGAAAAGATTCTCTAAGCGTTTTTGTGGTGGAACACTTTTATCGTAAGCATGGCTAAAAACATTGGTCTTGAAAAACTCGTGCACATTCTTGATCACCTTGCGCATCAAATCTTCTTTACTGGGGAAATAGTGATAGAGCGAACCCTTCTGCAAACCGCATGCTTCCGCTATCTCACTCATGGAGGTGTTGAAATAGCTCTGCTTCCTGAATAATTTCAGTGCTTCAATAATGATAATCTGCTCGTCAACTTTTTGTTTGGGCATGTGTCCTCATGCGTTTAGCGTTTGTAAAACTACAAAAGGTTTCCAAGTTACCAAACGGTCGGTCGGGAAAAATGTTTCAGGCAATAGTCCTAAGTATTGCAAACAGCACTCTTTAATTAGGATTCTCCTCAAATTCACAAAATGGACAAATTGTAAGTGATACTTACAATTTGTTCAATACTAAAAATTCTATTTCCACACATTCGAGGTATTATTCCATTGTAGAAATTGTGTTTCTTTCAGTTTTAGTTCCTGTTTTCCGGTATAAACCAAAAATGATTTCAATTTATCTTTGGCATCTAACTTCCGGTAGTAATCTATGCCTTTGGTAAAGTCGGTGTTCATGGTTTGTCCCGCTTTTACTTCTACCAAAAGCTTTTTACCTGCACGGGGAATCAGGAAATCCACTTCGTTACCGGTTTTATCGCGCCAGTAATAAATGTTGGCATGAAGCAAGCGATTGAAGTTTTGCTTTTGCAATTCGGCAAACACAAAATTTTCCATCAGTGCTCCGCGTAGGTGGTGTGTACGTACTTGTTTCGGTTCGTGTATATCTAGCAAATAGCAAAGCAAACCCGTGTCATAAAAATACAACTTGGGTGTTTTCACCAATCGCTTGTTCAGGTTTTCGAAATACGGTTGAAGCAGACAAACAATAAATCCCGATTCCAAAATACTTAGCCATGCTTTAGCGGTGTTGTGCGAAATACCGCAGTCATTTCCGAGCGAAGTGAGATTGAGAATTTGTCCCGCCCGCCCCGCACACATTTTCAAAAACTTTTGAAACTCACTCAAGCTGCTCACGTTTTGAATTTGCCGCACATCGCGTTCCAAATAAGTATTCACATAACTTGAATAAAGCAGACCAGGATTAGCGCGTTGTTTCCATACACCCGGATAAAATCCTTTGTGCATCAGCAAATCTAAATTGGCAGCGGGCTTGCCAGCCGCAGCAACTTCATCGAGCGAAAGCGGAAGCAGTTTTAAAATAGCTACGCGCCCCGCCAGACTTTGGGTTACTTTTTCGAGCAGTAGATAATTTTGCGAGCCGGTAAAAATAAACTGCCCGTTTTTGCCACGGTCGTCCACGATGGTTTGTATGTAAGAGAAAACTTCGGGCAAGCGTTGCGCTTCATCTATTATTACCAACCCCTTGTGTGAAGAAAGAAAACCGCGATAATCTTCCTTTACTTTAGCGCGAACATCGGGGTCTTCAAACGAAAGGTAAGTGGCTTTCGGGAAAAGATATTTTACCAAAGTAGTTTTGCCGCTTTGCCTCGGACCCATTAAACACACAATGGGAAATTGCTTTACAGCCGAATAAATTTTGTCGGATATTTCTCTTTTAATCATGCTGTAAACATAAAACTATATTTGGACAAATTGTAAGTGTCATTTACAATTTGTCCAAATTTAAAAAATGCAGATAATCAAAGAATATCGCTATTCATTCGGCTTATAGATTCTCTCCGCATGTTTGTATGCCCACTCCTTACTCAAACTTTCCTCCTTAGTTTGATTGTGAACATATAGCTGCATTTGGTCGGTAAAATGTTTCGTACCCGGAGTATTGCTGCTACCGTAACAGATAATACTTCTCAACTCGGGCAAACTTCCATCCCTCTTAAACTTAGAAAGCAGTATGTAACTTTCCCCGGCTGTAATTCTTCGCTTTCCGTTCATGTAAGGTTCGCCATACTTGGCGTTCCACATATCGGGAGCTCCGCTGGTGGGCAAATCAACATCGCCACGCTGATGGCGCTGGAAATCGCCAAGCGGAACATTCAATTTTCCAAAATCGCGCAGCATTTCGGCTTTGGCTTTTCGAACTCCTTCTACAAAGTATTCAATTTTGTAAGAGGGCGAGTCAATGAATTTTTTCTCTATGTTATCATTGATTGAAAAGTAAGTGCCGTAAATCCATTTGTAAACGAGCGTTGCGTTTGTATCTGCAATATCTCCGCTTCGGTTAATACTCCATGCTTTCATTACAGCAATAGCATCGGCTATGTCGGGATATTTGGCGGCATCCAGATGAAAGGCTTCTTCTAAATCGAAAGTTTTAAAAGGAGCCACTACACGCTGCGGATAATGATTGTCATACTTTATCTCCAGAAAATCATTCCATGTAAGTTTACGTCCTTGCTTCTTTTCCATCATTTCGTAAAAACGCATGCTGCGGTTGGTTTCGTTGAGCGCGAATCCGGAATTTCTCTGAGCATATATTGGCTTTGGATTTTCATCTTTTGCTGTCATAGTATAAGAAGTATTGTTCACCTCAAATACATAACCGCACTTAGGATTGAGCACATGAGGAAGTGAATCATGCGGAAGAAACTCTGTCCACAAAGTTTTTTTGGTATTGCCCGGCACCGTGCTGTTCCAATCATAACCATCCGCTCGAACAGGCATTGCTCCATTGCTCACGCAATAAATGGTATCATATCTATCGGCATACGTTACATATTGGTTGATGATGCCTTGTATATCGAGCGCCTGACGGAACTCGGTATAATTTTTTGCCTTGTTCATTTTATACCATTCCTCTACACTTTTCAAAGTCATGTTTGAAGCAAGACGAATAGCAAACATTCCCTTTTTGTTTTTGTAGGTAGCACCATACATACTCCACCATTTCTTCTTTCCGATGGTGAGAACGAATTTGCGTTTATCTCTATGTTTAGCAAGATTCACGGAGAGCTTCGCACGGCTCTGTTCTAACTTATTAGAAACTCCGTCAACCAAATAATGATTCTTCTTTTTCGGGTCAGGTTGCAATTGGTAAATATCAATTGCATCAAAATAGTTGGTGGTGTGTGCCCAACCTAAGTTTTCGTTGGTACCGTGAAAAATAGAAACGGCACCATGAAATGTTGCTCCGAGAATATTCAAACCTTCTTCGCTGTGCAGGTGCGCTTCGTACCAACTCATGGGTCCTTCGAGTGGCTGATGTGCATTGCAATCGAGATATACATTGCCATCGGCTGTAATGTTTGAATTCATTGCCAGCGCATTCGAGCCACGCGCATCTTTGTTGTAATCAAGCGTAGGAACGCTTTCGCCCACCACGCTTTTAATTGCACCATCCACACCGGTCATCAAAGCCATTGAAAGCATGTAGCCCGCTATAAAATCTGTTGGACGAATGGGAAGCAAACCTTTGAATTGAATTTTATCTGGATTTCTCTTAGCCCAGTCATTCCCTGCTGCTGCGCCTGCTATCAATAATTTTTTTGTTTCGGGTGATAAATCAGTTTCGAAATGCTTTGCCATAAAATCGGGAACGCCTAATAGTTGAACGGCATAATCAATTTTTGCGCCTTCAAGGCCGAGCATTAAACCCAGTTTCCCTCTCGATAAAAGCAATCCCCACATAACAGTTTTGTAATCGTCCTCCAATGCACACGACACTAAGCCATAAGCACAATCGGCATCTGTTTTTCCGAAGATGTGCGGCACACCAAAACTATCGCGCACGATTTCTACATGATAGTTTGGATTGACTTGTGCATGGCATGTTGTTGGTGATAACATCAACAATGGCACCAAAAACGAGATAAGAATAATTAGCGTAAGAATTTTTTTGAACATGAAGGAGGATTTTTTTGAGGGTATGCAAGTTTGAGCAATTGCATTCGCTTATAAAAGTAATTTGATAATAAATTCATAGCGATATATTCGCCCACATGGGAAAGTTTATATCAAAATTGATTTTCAAAATTTTCGGCTGGACATTCAAAGACCATGTGGGTGGCGGTTACGACCGTTGCGTAATGATTGCTGCTCCGCACACCAGCAACTGGGATTTGGTTTTTGCACGTTGCGCTTTTTATCTGATGGATATTCCGGTGCGCTATACCGTGAAGAATGATTGGATGCGCTTCCCTTTCAATTTAATTTTTGGTCCGCTTGGTGCCATTGGCATTGACAGAAGCCCGAAGAAAGAAGGAGAAGAAAGAAGAAGTATGACGGAAGCGATGATTGAGCTTTTTAGTCAAAATGAAAAACTGGCAGTAATGGTAACTCCCGAAGGAACGCGCTCGTTACGCACCAAATGGAAAACCGGATTTTATCATACTGCTGTTGGAGCTAAAGTTCCGATTACGTTGGGTTACTTAGATTATAAAAACAAAATTGCCGGAGTAGGAAAAATAGTTTATCCAAGCGGAGATATGCAAAAGGATATGAGAGAGATAATGGCTTTTTATAAACCTATTGAGGGAAAACATCCAGAGAAGTTTTCGGTGGATTTGGATTACAGCCCCTCCTAAATCCTCCCCGAAGGGGAGGACTTTGAAACAGCCGTTGAGCTTTGCATTTTGTCATTCAAGTCCCCTTCGGGGATTTATGGGCTGCTTAAAAATTCAAGCAGTTTTTCATTTACCCAATCGGGATTGTCATGCTGAACAAAGTGTCCACTCGTTGAATCGTATAAAATCTCGCAGGTGTTTTCGCAATATTCTTTTGTTCGGTAAGTAAGTTCTTTCCCTAATGCAGTATCGTGCTCTCCCCAAAGCATCAGCAGCGGGGCTTTTACTTTTGGCATTTTTACTGGCGATAGAAAACTTCTGAAAGCAGCGCGGTAATAAGCAATAGCAGCTTTTACTGCTCCGGGTTGGCTGTATGCTTCCACATACTTTTTAATATCCTCACCGCTCACTGCGTTTTGATTCATAAGCATGGTTTCAAATGCACCTTTAAAAAACTTCTCTGTGCCTACTATCCTTTCGGGAATAAACGGCAATTGAAAAAAGAAAATGTACCAGCTCTTTTTCCATTGAGACAAATTGAATCCTTTGAAAGCTCTGCTCATCTCATTTGGGTGAGGAACATTGAGAACAGCTACCTTGCTTACAACTTCAGGAAACAGCGATGTCACAGCCCAAGCAACAGCAGCTCCCCAATCATGACCAACTATAATTGCTTTCTCTTCGCCCAATGCTTTTACTAATTCAGCAATATCTTTGGCAAGAATTTCAATTTTGTAATCGGAAACATTTGTGGGTTTATCGCTCAGATTATAACCGCGCATGTCAGGAGCAACCACACGATATATCTTTGATAAAACAGGAATCTGATTTTTCCACCCGTACCAAAATTCCGGAAAACCGTGAAGGAGAATGACGAGTTCGCCTGTGCCTTCTTCCATGTAGTGAAGGTTGATTCCGTTTACGGAAATAAAATTGCTTTTCAAGTGACCATAGCTTTAACGGATTAAAACTCTCTTTATGTTAGAAGATGAATTGGTAGTAATTTTCACAAAGTAAATTCCACTTGCCCAACTGTTCACATTTACTTCATATCGCTTTAAAAATTCTGTAGTAAAAATTTTTCTTCCACATTCATCCATTACAATGATTTTAGTTGCTGCATCGTTTTCATTTGTGCAAACAAAAGAAGTTGAGGCAGGATTAGGGAAAATTTTCACTTCCTGATTTTCGAAAACATTATCTACTGCTGAAACGGTATCACCATAAAGATGAAACGCTTTCTTAAAGCAGGGTATTACACTATCCTCGCTTACCACTCCCGAATTGAACAAACGAAAATCCCCAAAAACATCCCAATGAAAAGCAGAGGTGTGATGCAGGTCTATCCTTATACCGAAGGAATCAGCCCAATTGCAGCGACTTTCATCATCGGCATGAACACCTACACCAAACTCGCCAAGAAAAACCGGCAGATGAAAAGTATCTACCCATTGCAAAGTTGCATCCCAGGCAAGCTGTAATAAAAAATCGTAACCCGAGTTAGGATAAGGGGTACCAGTAGGATAATACGGATTCGCCCAGCTAAATCCCTGATGTGTAAAAGGGAAAGGGTCGTAACTATGAAAAGTGTAAATCAGATTTGTGTCAGCCAATGGCAGATAGCCGATATAACCTATACCTCCGCTCCATGCCGTAGGTGAAACCACAATGGAATGCTCGGGTGCATATTTTCTTATAGTGTCGATAACCGTAGAAAAAATTATGTTGAGAGAATCGTTGGGAATATTAAACGGCTCATTCAGAATTTCGAAAAAATATTTATCAGGATTGAGATAATTATAGCGTTGTGAAAGCAAACTCCATAAATGCGAAAGCCGAGGGGTTACATTCCTCCAAGTTCCATCATCCAACGACCATTGGTGATGATTGTCAATGATAAGATTCATGTCCAATTCATTTGTCCAATCAATAACTGAGTCAACGATACTGAACAACACATGAGTGGTGTCAACAAAATAAGGAGGCAGCGTATCAATAACCGAAGCAAATCCAATAGGCAAACGCACAGATTTTATTCCTGCATTTTTCATGTTAACTAAAAATTGCCTGCTATATCCGTTAGGTGAAGGCCAATTGCCTTGCCAGTATGCCTCGAGCCAATTGGAAAGGTTTACTCCCTGCTTAAAATTATCACAGCGGGATTGAGCCACACTTTGTGATTTGCTCTGAAAGGCGAACAGAAAAAAACAGAACAGTGTCAAATATTTTTTCATAGAAAAATTTATTGTGCTAAGAATTCGCTAAACCATTTACCACTTGCCTTCACTGTTCTCTTTTGTGTAGCAAAATCATTATGAACAATTCCGAAGCGCGGATGATAACCTTCCGCCCATTCAAAGTTATCCATGAAACTCCAAATGAAGTAGCCATCTACTTTTACGCCTTCTCGTTTTGCACGTAAAACCTGTTTCAAATAATCTTTAATGAATTGTAAACGCTTTACATCGTTTATCTCGCCATTTATTACTTCATCGGGAAAAGCCGCTCCGTTTTCGGTAACAATTATTTTCCGAATTTTTTTGTACGCATCATATTTTTTCAGCAGATGATAAATTCCTTCGGGGTAAACTTCCCAACCCATTTCAGTAATGTCATGACAGAGCTTTTTTGCGGGAACATTGGCAAAATGAATGATGGGAATTAAGCCAAGATTATAAATCACCATCCGCGAATAATTTTGCAGTCCGATGAAATCAAAATCGAATTGCATCTTTTCAGCATCGCCTTCCTGCATGTGCTTCTCAATGTGTTTGCAAGCAGGTAAATCTTTTTTGGGATAGCCCAAGCCCATCACAGGGTCTAAAAACAAACGGTTGATAAATGCGTCTGCGCGGGTTGCTGCTTTTATGTTGCCCGGCTTATCGTTCTTCGGGTCAATGTGGCTGCACGAAAAAGTGGTTCCAACATTTGCACCCTTTACATTATTACGAATAACTCGGCCTCCGGCACCATGACACATCACTACATTATGGACAGCTTTATAAAACTTACCGAAGTTGATATAGCCGGGCGCATGAACACCTACTAAATATCCCAGCGGAACAAAAGCCATCGGCTCGTTGAACACCATCCAGTTTTTTACTTTATCGCCATACGCTTTTGAAATCACGTCAACATATTCTTCAAACCACTTAATAGAATCGCGGTTTGCCCAACCACCTTTATCTTCTAATGCCTGCGGCAAATCCCAGTGGTAGCATGTGATATATGGAGCTACATTTTCTTTCAAACATTTATCAATTACCCGATGGTAGTAATCAATTCCTTTCTGATTCACTGCTCCTGTGCCTTGCGGAAAAATACGCGACCATGCAATTGAGAAGCGCGAAGCAGGAATATTCATACTTCGCATCAGCTCAATATCACTTTCGTAGCGGTGATAAAAGTCGCAAGCCACATCACCGTTCTCTTTGGTTTTAATTTTCCCTTTCTTGAAATGCGTAAAATGATCCCAAATACTTTC
>JBKJJB010000312.1:0-4203 GCA_046598235.1 Chitinophagales bacterium | reverse complement strand
TCTAAACAAAATTATACCAAATAAAACATTGGCATTTGACTTATGTCAATGTTTTATTTGGTATAATTTTGTTTAGATCAAATTGCTACTATGAAAGATTTTAAAAATAAAGTGGTTGTTATTACCGGTGCCGGTTCCGGCATTGGAAGAGCACTTGCGATTTCGTTTGCCAAAAGCGGAGCTAAACTCGCGCTCAACGATTTTAAAGCTGCTACACTAAACGAAACATTTGCGCTTGCAAAAAAAGAAGGATCCGAAGTATTCGAAACTTCGTTTGATGTTTCAAACCGTGAAAGCATGGCAAAGTTTGCAGATGAAGTAGTAAAACATTTCGGGCAAGTAGATGTGGTGGTGAATAACGCGGGCATTGGATTGGGTGACTATATGGTTCACGAAGTGGATTTGGATTTGTTTGAGCGCGTGATGAAAATCAATTTCTATGGAGTGCTTTACGGCAGCCATTTTTTTATTCCTCATTTGCTCAAGCGTCCTGAGTCTGCATTGGTAAATATTTCAAGTGTATTCGGCTTAACAGGCATAGGGCGCTCATCGGCTTACTGTGCATCTAAGTTTGCGGTGCATGGGTTAAACCAATGTTTGTGGAATGAACATGCCGATACGAATCTGAGTATTCATAGTGTGCATCCGGGTGGTATCAATACCAACATTACGCAAAACTCACTCAACTACAATTCTGTGGCTGATACTAAAATGCACGATGCTTTTCAAAAAGAATTTTTAAAGCTCACACCCGACTACGCAGCTTCGGTAATTATTGATGGGATTAAAAAAGGAAAGAAAAAAATTCTGATTGGCGGTGAAGCGCATCAGTTAGATTTTGTTACACGGTTTTTTCCTTTGTGGGGCAACGGCTTTATCAATAAAATGATTAAGCAAAAATTAGAGGCCTTAGGATTAAAAGCAAAAGCAGTATGAGCAACACAACAGAAATTTACGATGTAATAGTAGTCGGTGCAGGTCTTTCAGGCATTGGCGCAGCTTATCATCTGCAACAGGAGTGTCCGAAAAAAACTTTTAGGGTGCTCGAAGGGCGCGACAGCATGGGCGGCACCTGGGATTTGTTTAAGTATCCGGGCATCCGTTCCGATAGCGATATGTTTACACTTGGCTTTCCTTTCAGCCCGTGGGAGAATCCAAAAGCTATTGCCGATGGTCCTTCTATTCTTCAATACATAAAAAACACGGCTGCCAAATTCGGTATTGATAAAAAAATTCAATACAGCCATAAAGTAATAGATGCAAGCTGGAGCGATGCGGAAAAAATGTGGACGCTCACCATTGCTCCTCATCAAAATGTTCCCGCCACTGCACTCAAGTGCAAATTCATTATGATGTGCAGCGGCTATTACAGTTACGATAACGGTTACACGCCTGAGTTTGCCGGTTACAATGATTTTAAAGGCAAAATTGTTCACCCGCAAAAATGGACCAGCGATATTGATTACACCAATAAAAAAGTAATTGTAATTGGCAGTGGTGCAACGGCTGTTACACTGGTTCCTGAAATGAGCAAGAAAGCGGCAAGGGTAACGATGCTTCAACGCACGCCTACTTATATTATGACTTTGCCCAGCGTAGATAAAATTGCAGAACTCGCTCAAAAAGTATTGCCTGCTAAAGCGGCATATAAATTAGTGCGTTGGAAAAATGTGTTGCTTGGTATTGCGTTTTTCGGTGCCTCGCGAAAATGGCCTAATGCAGTTCGCAAGCTGATACAAAAGGGAATTAAAAAGGAGATAGGAGAAAAATACAATCAGGCAGATTTTAATCCGCCCTACAATCCGTGGGATCAGCGTTTGTGTTTGGTGCCCGATTCTGATTTATTTAAAAGTGTGAAGGAAGGCAAAGCCGAAATTGTTACCGACCAAATTGAGCGCTTTACTGGAAAAGGAATTTTGCTCAAGAGCGGAAAAGAACTGGAATCCGATTTGATTGTAACCGCCACCGGTTTAAAAGTGCAGTTGCTTGGCGGAATGACAGTGCATGTAAATGGCGTATTAGGCGACTCGGGTCAAACCCACGCTTACCGCGGAGTAATGCTGAGCGATGTTCCGAACTTTGCGTTTACGGTTGGCTACACCAATGCCTCGTGGACTTTGAAATGTGACCTCAGCCAGCGCTTTGTAATGAAAGTGCTTAACTACATGGATAAGAACAATTACTCTGTTTGTGTGCCGCGTTTTGATAGCACCAAATTCAAATCGGAACCGCTGCTCGATTTTAATGCAGGTTATGTGCTTCGAGCGCTGGATAAAATTCCTAAGCAGGGAAGTAAGCATCCATGGAAAGTGCATCAGAATTATTTGAAAGACCTGATGAGTTTAGAATGGAGCGGAGTGAATGATGAGTATTTGGAGTATAAGTAGAAATCAACATAGCATTTAGAGCAATATTCGTATTATGACCTGGTTCAGTCACTATGCGAAATGATATATTAGCATCATCATTTTAAACCTGCCATGAACATAACTGACCATTTCAAAAATATTTTTGAACCCGAACTGATACACGAGCTTGAGCAGCGGGCAAAGTTAATGCAGGTAAAAGCAGGGGTTACAATTCTCGACATCGGGCAGATTGTGCGTCACATGCCTATTATTCTGAGTGGCACGGTGAAGGTTTCGAGAACCGATGAGGATGGCAGGGAACTTTTGCTCTACTATGTAAACCCTAACGAAACCTGTGCTATGACTTTTACCTGTTGCATGCAACAGCACCCCAGCGAAATAAAAGCAGTGGCGGAAGATGATGTGGAAATGCTGATGTTACCGATACAAGTGATGGATGAATGGATGATGAAGTATCCCACCTGGAAAAGTTTTGTGATGAACACCATCCGCAATCGCTTTAACGAAATGCTGAAGACCATTGACCAGATTGCATTTTCGAAATTAGACGAACGGTTGGTTCGTTATCTGAAAGAAAAATCAAAAGCCACCGGCTCATCGCTCATCAATCTTTCGCATGAACAGATTGCAAGCGAATTGGCCACCTCGCGCGTGGTTATTTCCCGCCTGCTGAAAAAATTAGAGAGCGATGGTAAATTGCTGCTCTATCGCAATCAGATTAAGTTGCTGAAGGATTTGTAACAAAAGTGACGAACGCCCTGCCGGGGTTATGTATCTTTGCAGCATAATTTTCAGATTTCAAAAATAATCGAACATGAAAGTAGAACAGATTTATACCGGATGTTTGGCACAAGGCGCTTACTACATTACCAGCAATGGGGAAGCCGCTATCATTGATCCGTTGCGCGAAACACTTCCTTATATCGGAAGATTAGAAAAAGATAAGGTAAAACTTAAATACATTTTCGAAACGCATTTCCATGCCGATTTTGTTTCGGGACATATTGACCTCAGTCGTAAAACCGGAGCTCCTATCATCTTCGGCCCTACAGCAAAACCGGAGTTCGAAAGCACCATAGCAACCGATGGTCAGATTTTTGAATTGGGCAATGTGAAAATTAAAGCGCTGCATACGCCCGGTCATACCATGGAAAGCACAACGTATCTCCTGATAGATGAAAACGGAAAAGACCACGCAATTTTCTCCGGTGATACTTTGTTTCTTGGTGATGTTGGTCGTCCTGATTTGGCACAGAAAGCAGCTGACATGACGCAGGAACAACTTGCAGGGATGCTCTACGATAGTTTGATGAATAAGATTATGCCGCTGGCAGATGATGTAATTGTTTACCCTGCACATGGCGCGGGAAGCGCCTGCGGAAAAAACATGATGAAAGAAACAGTGGACACGCTTGGCAACCAGAAGAAGATGAACTATGCATTAAACCAGCCAAGTAAAGAAGCATTTGTAAAAGCGGTAACGGAAGGTTTAACTCCTCCTCCCGGATATTTCGGAATGAATGTGGCGATGAACAAGAAAGGTTACGAAAATTTTGAAAGTGTTCTTAGTCATGGAATGAAAGCATTATCTCCCGCTGAGTTTGAGGTAGCTGCAGAGGGAACAGGTGCTTTGATTTTAGATGCCCGCTCACATAAAGAATTTTACAAAGGTTTCATACCTCAATCCATCAGCATTGGAATTGATGGCGATTTCGCACCTTGGGTAGGCGCGTTGATAATGGATGTGAAACAACCTATACTATTAGTTGCCGAAGCCGGAAAAGAAGAAGAAACACTCACACGGTTAAGCCGTGTTGGTTTCGATAATGTACTT